>JALEPQ010000175.1 GCA_022768685.1 Spirochaetia bacterium | reverse complement strand
CAGTGTAAAAAAAGCTTTAGAATTTGTAGAAAAAAATCCAGAAATGTTTAAGAGTAATAAAAAAGCCCTGTTTTCTTCTGAAAATCTCCCTCCATACATAGCTGCTGAATTTAATAAATCAAACTGATAAGTCTGCAGGGCTTCCGCATTATAAAGGCTTTTCCGTAATGTTGGTGCGAAGGATCGGGGCGTGGTTCAAAAACACTCTTTTTGTGGCTGCTGCGAAGCGGCAGTTCAATAGTTTCTATACCACAAAAAGCGTGTAGCGCATTATTGCGCGGTTTTGAATCACGCAACCGTGACTGGGAGCCAAAAAATCGAATATTTGTTTATAATGCGTTTGCCCTGGATAAGTCTGGCCAGATGTGTGGCAACTTTATTTCCTTTGTGTTATAACTGTCTTTATGAAAGTAGCAATTTTTTTTGGTAGTAAATCTGATAAAGATACAATGAAGAAGGCCGCTGATATTCTTACAGAATTTGGCGTGGATTACAAAGCTTATATTTTAAGTGCTCACCGTGCAGGAGCATTACTTCATGAAACTGTAAAACAGGTAGAAGCTGATGGTTGTGAAGTTATCATTGCAGGAGCTGGACTTGCTGCAGCACTTCCTGGTGTAATTGCTGGTGCCACAACTTTACCAGTAATTGGGGTTCCTCTTGAATGCTGTACAGAAAAATCTAACGGACTTGGTGGAATGGATGCTCTCCTTTCAATTGTGCAGATGCCACCTCAGATTCCTGTTGCAACAGTAGGAATCAACAGTGCTAAAAATGCAGGTTATCTTGCTGTGCAGATTCTTTCCATAAAGTATCCTGAACTAAAAGAAAAACTTAAGGCTTTTAGAGAAAAATTAGCAGCTGATGCGGCAGCTACAGGGCTGGATGTTCAATTCTAGTTTATGGTAAAAAAAACACCGCTTGCTGTTCTGTTAGTTGTTTTTACTCTCCGGATGATTTTTGCTCAAAGTTCTGAGATTGATTATAATCATCCGGAAAACTCTCCCCTTTATTTTGGAAATCCTTCTGATTCCATTTGTGATGTTTCTTATGAGGAAAATTATCTTTTAGAAAAATCTCAATTTGTTGTTTCCTACAATAATCATACTTTATGTCCTAATTGGGTTGGGTGGCATCTATCTGTCTCAGATTTAGGTGAGTCTGGACGTTCCAATAAATTTAAAGCAGATAATCAACTTCCTGAAAACTGGTACCATGTGAATCAATCTGATTACAAATTTAGTATGTATGGTTTTGACAGGGGGCATGTATGTCCTTCTGCAGATAGAACTTCAAATTCTGAGGATAATGAAACTACTTTTTTAATGACAAATATGGTTCCTCAGGCTCCAGATAACAATAGAATAGTTTGGGTTTCCCTTGAAGCCCATGAAAGGGAACTTGCTTTAGCAGGAAATGAACTGTATATTTTTGCAGGTCCCTACGGAAAAGGTGGAACTGGTCAGAAAGGGCAGTTTGATGAAATTCCTGTTACTATGACAGATGGAACTTTAGTAAATATATGTGTACCGGCTTATACATGGAAAATTATTTTATGTCTGCCAGAAGGAGAAAATGATATAAGTCGTATAAATGCTGAAACTTCTGTAATGGCAGTTCTTGTACCGAACATTCAGGGGTGTCAGTATGGTGGAAGTTGGGAACAATATAAAACTTCAGTGAACGAAATAGAAAAACTTACAGGATTTGATTTTTTTGAGCTGATTGATGATAAAATAGAAGAAGTTTTGGAGGAATCTATTTATGATTAAATTGCTGTCTAGAATTTTTATTAAAGATTCTAAAAATTACTCAGACGTAAATGTCCGCCGTCAATATGGAATTTTATGCGGTGGATTTGGAATTTTTCTGAATATAATTCTTTTTGCACTTAAATTTATATTTGGAACAATAGCTGCTTCTGTAGCTATGATTGCAGATGCATTTAATAATCTTTCTGATGCAGCATCTTCTATAGTTTCTATACTGGGTTTTAAACTTGCTTCTAAAAAACCTGATCCACAGCATCCTTTTGGACATGGACGAATTGAATATATTTCGGGACTGATTATTTCCTTCCTTATTCTTTTGATGGGATTTGAATTGCTTACTTCCTCTGTAAAATCTTTAATTCATCCTGAAAAAACTCAAAGCTCTGTTATTTCTATTGTAATTATGGCCATTGGTATTCTTATAAAATTTTATATGTTTTTTTATAATCACACTATCGCAAAAAAAATTAATTCTGTTTCAATGGAAGCAACAGCAAAAGATTCTTTAAGTGATACAATTTCAACTTTTGTAGTAATAATTTCTATTATTGCAGGAAGATTTACTTCATTTCCTGTTGATGGAATTGCAGGAATTATAGTTGCCTTATTTATCCTTTACACTGGTTATGATTCTGCAAAAGAAACTATAAGACCACTTCTTGGCCAGCCTCCTTCAAAAGAATTTGTTGAAGAAATAGAAAAAGAGGTTATGGCCCATCCTCCAATTGTGGGAATGCATGATCTTGTAGTTCACGATTATGGTCCTGGCCGTGTTATGATTTCTTTGCATGCAGAAGTTCCAGGTGATATGGATATTTTTGAACTTCATGATGTAATTGATGTAACTGAAGTTTCTTTAGCTAAGAAATTAAATTGTAGTGCCACTATTCACCTTGATCCTATTGATACAAAAAACAACAGACTTGCAGAATTAAAGAAAGAATTAAAAGAAATTTTAGCAAAGATAAATCCTGAATTATCCTGCCATGATGTAAGGATGGTTCCCGGAATAACACACACTAATTTGATTTTTGATGTTGTAAAACCTTTTTTCTATAAAAAAAATGACGAGAGCTTGAAAACTGAAATTCAAAATCTCGTCAACTCAAAATATCCGGATGTTTTCTGTGCAATTACTATAGACAGCCCTTACGTCTGAGCAAAAGTAAATTAAACTTCCACTGCAACCATAGTTGCTACAGGAGCTTTCTGAGCATAAACACTGGAAAGATTTCTGTAAGGATTTTTAAAGTTATTAATCTGGCCTTTTAAGTGGTCAATGTGGACTCTTAAAAGGTCTCTGTTTATTTCATTCTGCTTAAGAACTTTATCCTGTAAATCAGAAAGATCGTTTTGAAGTTTAGCAATTGCAATATCATCACTTTCTTTAGAAACAGGTGAAACAGCATTGTACATCTTTGACATAGGAACAATAACTTTCTGCAAGTTAGTAAGATTTTTTACAATCTGCTGTTCAAGTTCAGTATGAGCTAAAAGTGCATCAGGATTTTCTGTGGAAATTGAATCCTGCTGTTTTTCAAGAACAGTCAAATATTCCTGAAATTTAGCTCTCTGCTGTTCTAGCAGGCCTCTGAATTTTTTAAGCAGAGCAACTCTTTCATTTAATTCTTCCTGTGTAAGTTCCATAAAAATCCTCCCTGTTATGGTTTATCCTACAATATTTAATGCACCATTAACTTTTGCTGCAGGAGCGTTTGCTGTACTGTTTGCAATAGTGCGCCATGAATCTGCCAGATCATTCATCATTTTCTGAACAGACTGCAAGATTTTTTTATCATGATTAATTGTGGCACTCATAAGCTGTTCATTAAAAAAGATGTATAGCGACATAAGATTTTTTGCAATTTCGCCGCCTTTTTCCATATCAAGAGAAACCTGTAGTTCAGTAATAATTGCCTGAGTTTTCTGGATATAGATTCCATATTGTTCAATATTATTAGGTTTTATTTTTTCATTTTCATCAAATAAGTTAATAGCTCCAGTCAGATTTTTTACTGCACCTTCATAAAGAAGAACAACTAATCGTCCCTGACTGGCAGTACTAACGTTAGTTTTCTGATAAGCATTATAAGCATTCTGATAACCCATTTTTCCTTTACCTCCAGATTAATGGCAATACTCTTTATAGATTGTCGACCGGCAGAAAATTTACTTTAGAAAAAAATAAAAAATATTTTAAGCCAGTTTTATTACCAACTCGCAATTCATAGCTTGCTGACGCGCGGTGCTCTACGCAGCAAAGCTGCTATCCAGTTTTTTCAAAACTGGCGCACTTGCTGACGCAACTATTCATTTCTCGGGCTGCGGGCACTTTATTTAAACTACTTACAAAAGGGACAGAGTAAAGTGTGTGCGATTTCTGACAAAGGGGACAGAGTAAAATATTAAACTACTTACAAATTACAAAGGGGACAGAGTAAAATAATAAACTACTTACAAATTACAAAAGGGACAGACCCCTTAAGAAGATTCTATTGAAAACACGGGAAGGAATGCAGAGGATGGCAAAAACACTCGCAGGACGGAATATAGTTTCACTGCCGTTCTGCGCGTGTAGCGAACTAGTTCGCGGTTTTGACAGACTCAGAATGACTGGTAGTGTTTTCGTAATGGTGATAATAATTGCCATTGCGAATTGTGCATTGTTCTTACAAAGGGGACAGACCCCTTAAGAAGATTCAGAATGACTGGCAGTGTTTTCGGAAAGTGGATGATAATTGCGAATTGCGCATTGCGAACTGTGCATTGTGCTTACAAAGGGGACAGAGTAAAGTGTACGATTTCTTACAAAGGGGACAGAGTAAAACATAAAACTACTTACAAATTACAAAAGGGACAGAGTAAAGTGTGTGCGATTTCTGACAAAAGGGACAGAGTAAAATGAAATTTGCAAAAAGATAAACAGTTGTTTTAACTGATTTTTTTCTTTGATTTTTATGGTATAATCATTATATTTATTACATCATAAGGAAAAATTTATGGCAGAAGATCAGAACAACAAACCTGAAAACAACGATGATGAAAACGATCCTTACAAATTTTTTAAATTTGCAGGTCCATCAGAAAATAATGATAATGATAAAAAGAAAAAAGATCCTAAGAAAAAGAAGTTTCCTTTGTGGCCAATTCTTCTGATTACTTTGGCAGTTATAATTGTAGTTGATTTATTTGTAACTCAGCGTCCTGACAATTTAATTGATTATTCAGAGTTTAAAGCCAGAATAGAAAGCGGTCAGATTACCTACGTAGAAATTGGAGAAAACTATTGTGTCGGATATGGTCCTTCAGTTGTAAAAGAATCTGATTCTAACGGAAAAGGATTACAGCTTTTTTCTGTTCAGGAACGTCGCGGCGGACAGCAGTTTAAAACAAGTTCAGTTTTAATGCAGAGTTTTATAACTCTTCTTGATGAAAAAGGTGTGCAGTATAAATTTGTTCAGAAACAGAATAATTATATTCTTCAGCTTGTGCTTTCCTGGATAATTCCACTGGCTTTAATTTTCTTAATGTATTTCTTTATCTTTAAGAAAATGGGCGGAGGCTCAGGTGGTGGAATGGGCAGCATTTTTAATGCAGGCGGTTCCAGAGCTAAAGTTGTTGAAGAAGGTAAAATAAAAACCCGCTTTTCAGATGTTGCTGGTGTAGATGAAGCTAAAGAAGAACTGGTGGAAGTTGTTGACTTCTTAAAAGAGCCTAAAAAATATACAGATATCGGTGGTAAAATACCTAAAGGTGTTCTTCTTGTTGGACCTCCAGGAACTGGTAAAACTTTACTTGCCCGTGCTGTTGCTGGTGAAGCAGGTGTTCCATACTTCAGTATTTCCGGTTCAGACTTTGTAGAAATGTTTGTTGGTGTTGGTGCATCCCGTGTTCGTGACCTGTTCAAGCAAGCTCGTGAAAAAGCTCCTTGTATTGTCTTCATTGATGAAATAGATGCTCTTGCAAAAAGTCGTGTAAATGGCTTTGGCGGTGGAAATGATGAACGTGAACAGACATTAAATCAGCTTCTTGTTGAAATGGATGGTTTTGATAACGAAAAAGGTTTAATTATTCTTGCAGCAACAAACCGTGCAGATATTCTTGATCCTGCAATTTTGCGTCCTGGACGTTTTGACCGTCATGTTCCAGTTGAACTTCCAGATGTAAAAGGTCGTGAGGCAATTCTTCGCATTCATTCAAAGAATGTAAAACTTGACAGTGATGTTGATTTTGAATCTATTGCCCATGGTACAACAGGATTTGCCGGTGCTGATCTTGCAAACGTTGTAAATGAAGCAGCTTTACTTGCTGTCAGAAATGGCCGTAAGAAAGTAACAATGGAAGACTTAAATGAAGCCATTGATAAAGTCAGCATTGGTCTTAAAAAGAAGTCCAGAAAAGATAACAAAAAGGAAATGCGCCTTGTTTCGGTACATGAAACTGGTCATGCATTGGTTGGGGCATTTACTCCTGGCCATGAACCTGTAAATAAGATTACTGTAGTTCCTCGCTCTCATGGTGTAGGTGGATTTACTCAATATAGGGAAGAGGAAGAAAAGAATTTTAAGACACGTCAGGATATGATTAATGAAGTTGATTCATTACTGGGAGGTCGTGCTGCAGAACAGATTATTCTTGGTGACATTTCAACCGGAGCTTCAAATGATATTGCCAGAGCAACAGAAATATTGAAGAGTATGATTGTTGACTTTGGTATGAGTGATAAGTTCAGGAATATGACTTTAGGAAAAGGTGTTTTAGGAAACCGTGGAGGTGAACCTAACCTTGTACGAGAATTCTCTGAAGTAACTCAAAACTATGTTGATGATGAAATCGCCAGAATTATGGAAGAACGTTACAATTATGTTTTGAATCTTCTTTCAGAACATAAAGATCTGCTTGATTATATTGCTAATCGTCTTTTAGAAATTGAAACAATGGACGGAAAAGAATTTTATGAAATTGTTAAAGGCGAAATGCACTGTAAAGAACTTGCAGATCAATCAAATCAAGCTGCAATAGAAGTTGCTGAAAAAACAGCTGAATCTTCCGAAGAAAAAACTGATGAACCAGAATCTTCAGAGGAAGTAAAACCTGAATAATATTCCTGATTATTTCAGGTTATAAATCATAAAAAAAAGTGTACTTTAAGAGTCTATAGGCTTTAAAAGTACACTTTTTTTATATCCTTAATCTTTTCTACCATAATGACTAATGGTTTGTTTTGTAGTATAATACACTCTATGAAAAAAATACTTATTTCAATCTGTGCTTTTTTTATGACTTCTATTTTGTTTGCACAGAACATTACAACTGCAAGTGCATATTTTAAATCTATTTCGGAATATTACGGAACTATAAAAGATTATGAAGTTGATTTTGAAATAAAAGTTGATAGAACTGAATCAGCTGGTACAATATCTTATAAAGCTCCAGATTTATTGAGAATGGATTATACAAATCCTGAACAGCAGGTAATTGTCTTTAATGGAGATATGCTTACTATTTACATTCCTAAATCCTCTGCCGTTTTACAGCAGCAAGTTAGTCCGGGCGGAAATAATGGTGCAGCATCTCTTTCTACTCCACAGGGACTTTCTTTAATGAGCCGCTATTATACAATTGCATATGAGTCTGGTCAGAATGCTGAGCCTTTGGATTCAGATTCAAATGAAATGGTTGTAAAATTTGTACTTACAAGAAAATCTGCTGCAGAAGCATTTAAATATATCAAAGTTGCTGTTAATGAACAGACAAAACTTATCAGAAGAGTTGAAGCTGTAACTCCAAAAGGGGAAAACTTTCTTTTCAATTTCTATGATTATAAATTAAATCAGGGTATTTCAGATCAGCGATTTATTTACGATGCTCCTTCTGATGCGAATAACTACAATAACTTCTTATTCTCGGAGTAATGTATGGAAAGTTATGGAGATTTGCTTCGTAAAACACGAGAAGCAAAAAATCTGGATATAGAGAGAGTCTCAAGAGAAATTACTGTAGATAAAAAATATCTTGTAGGTCTGGAAGAAGAAGACAGCGGAGTTTTCCCTGGTGAAGCCTACCTTACAGGATATTTGCGTAATTATGCTAATTATCTTGAAATAGATTCTGAATATATCCTCAGGCTTTATCATAACAAACAGGTTCAGGAATCTCCTGTGCCAGAAGGATTAATTCAGAAACCAAGAGGCAGAATAATTTTGCCTGTAATTATAATTCCTATTGTGGCACTTTTACTCGCTGGAGGAATTTTTGCACTAGTATTTGGTCTTACTCATAAAAAGAAGCCTGAAGAAGGTGTTGTAATTTCTTATTCAAAGAAAAATGCACAGTATGAAATGACTGATAAAAAACTAGCAAAGCGAGTTTATAAAGGTGATCAGTTTATTATTCCTACAGAAAAGGGAAAGATTATTCTTACTGTTAGAGATACATTAGGTTCCCTTGTTCTTGATACACCAGCCGGAATTTTTTATGTTGAGCTTTCTGAAGAAGCAGAAGTAGATATTGATGGTGATACAATCAGTGATATGATTGTTTATGTTTCTGATATTTCCTCTATTAATGAAGAATGTGGTGCTGAAATCAGTATGCTTTTAAGAAAAGGATCTCCAGTATCAGCTTATGCTGAAGTTGATGTGGACAGTATTCCTCTTGCAACAGATTTCAAAGCAAAACAAGTTCAGAAAGTTATTCTTGAAGATAACAGAGCTTATCCATTTACAATTAAAGCAAGTTTCCGTGGTCCATGTTTATTCAGAGATAAAGTTGACCGTGAAAAATCTGTAGAAGCTTATTTCTCTAAAGGTGAATTGTTTACTGCAACTCCTCATAATGGAATCAGATTGTGGATTTCTAATGCAAATGCTGTGAACTTTACAGTTGTTGCAGATGGAAAAACATTTGATTTGGGAATGGGTAGTGCCGGAGAAGTTCTTGTTGAAGATATTAAATGGATAAAAGATACTGACGGACGTTATAAACTGGTGGTAATTGATCTTGAATAAATTTTATATTGACCAGCACGGCTGTGCTAAAAACCAGACTGATGGTGAATTACTTGTAAGTTATCTTGAGAAAGAAGGATTCTCTCATACTTTTAACGCTGATGAAGCTGATTTTATATTGATTAATTCATGTGGATTTATTGAATCTGCAAAAAAAGAATCCATAGATGCAATTTATTCCGTAAAAAGTGCATATCCTGAAGTAAAAATCATTCTTACTGGTTGTCTGGCTCAACGTTATGCTCAGATGCTTTTAGATTCTATGCCAGAACTTGATGGTGTTTTTGGTAATGGGGATTTGTCGAAAATTGCTGAGTTGATGAAGTCTGTGAAAACGGAAAAACGTACAATTCTTACCAGTCCTCAGGAAGGTGTTTGTGGTGGAGAACGTAAAAAACTGTTTAATTTTAAAGGTTCAGCTTTTGTAAAAATTACGGAAGGCTGTTCAAATCATTGTTCTTTCTGTGCAATTCCACTTATTCGTGGTGAAGTACGCAGCAGAGATATTGAAGAAGTGATTAATGAAATTAAAGATTTAATTGCAGGTGGTGTTTACGAAATAAATCTTATTGGACAGGATCTTGCTGTCTATCAGCCATCACTTGCTGTTTTGCTTGAAAGAATTTCTGCTCTTGAAGGTGATTTTGTTGTTCGTCTTCTTTACATTCATCCGGATCATTTTAAAAAAGATATTATTCCTGTAATGCAGAAAGATAAGCGTTTTCTTCATTATTTTGACATACCTTTCCAGAGTGGTGATGATAAAATTATTCGTGCAATGAATAGAACCGGAAGTCAGCAGCAGTACATTAATCTGGTAAGTTATATTCGTTCAGAATTGCCAGATTGTATGATTCGTACTACTTTTCTTACAGGATTTCCTGGAGAAACAGAAGAATGTGCTGAAAATACCTGTAATTTCTTAAAAGCAATTACACCTGACTGGTCTGGATGTTTCCCTTATTCACGAGAAGAAGATACTCCTGCTTATGATATGAAACCTAGAGTTCCAAAAAAGACTGCTGAGAGACGTGCGACAGTTCTGGAAGAAATTCAAACTTCAATTACAGAAGAACGTCTTAAACGATTTGTTGGTAAAACTGTAAATGTTCTCATTGAAGAAATAATAGAAGTTGATGAAAATGTTGCAGAAGATACATCTGAAGGACTTGCTATTGGCAGAGGCTGGTTCCAGGCTCCTGAAGTTGATGGTTGTATTGTAATCAGGTATGACAGAGATTCCTCAGATGAAAAATCAGCTGTAAAAGTTGGAAATGTTGTAAGTGTTAATATTCTTGCAACTACAGGAGTTGATCTTGATGGGCGTTTTGTAAAAATGATTAAGAAATTCCCAGAAAACACAGATTTAACTTTTATTTCAGAATAAATTATAAAATTTGGAGGACAAATTGTCTGATTTTGAACAATATTTATCTGTTTTAAATGATGAACAGCGTCAGGCAGTTGAGCATGTGGGGTCTCCATTATTAATTCTGGCTGGTGCAGGTTCTGGAAAAACCAGAGTAATTACTACAAAAATTGCCTATTTGATAAATCAAAAAAACGTAAATCCTCTTTCCATTCTTTCAGTAACTTTTACAAAGAAAGCTGCTAATGAAATGAAGGAACGTGCAATAAGAATTGAACCTGAAGCAGAAAAATCACAGATCAGAACATTTCACTCATTTGGTTCATGGTTTTTACGCAGATATTCTGCTGAAGCTGGATTAGCGTCTTCTTTTACTGTGTACGATGACGATGATGCTGTAAATCTATTAAAAGAAGCTGCCCCTGAACTGGATAAGAAGTCTTTGACTGTTGCTGCCCGTGAAATCTCTTTGGCTAAAGATTATTTTTTATTCCCTGAAGATGATTTATCTTTTATTACAGAAAGTAGAAGTCGTGATGTAGATTTTGATTTAAACACTGTTTATAAAAAGTATCAAAACAGACTGCAGGCCACTGGAAATGCTGACTTTGGAGATTTGATTATGCTTCCTGCAAAAATAATGGAAGAAAATCAGGCAATTAAGAATTATATCCGTAATCGTTTTGAAATTATTATGGTTGATGAATATCAGGACTCAAATATTGCCCAATATAGGCTTTTACAGACTCTTTCTGGAGTAAATGAAAACAGCGGAAATTACGTATGTGTGGTAGGTGATGATGATCAGTCTATTTATCATTTCCGTGGAGCTGAAGTTCAGAATATTCTTTCATTTCCGGATAAATTTCCAGGCACTCAGATTATTCGTCTGGAAACAAATTACCGTTCAACTGCAAAAATTCTCCATGCAGCAGATCTTGTTGTAAAAAATAATATGAGCAGACTTGGTAAAACTCTAATTGCAGAACGTGGCGATGGAAAACAGCCTGTGTTGGCTTTCCCAGGAGATTACAGAGATGAGACTAAATTCTGTGCCAGTTTGATTCAGAAATCTATTTCTGCTGCAGGAAAATATTCAGATTGGGCAATTCTTTATAGAACAAATGCCCAGTCTTTGAATTTTGAAAAGGAATTTTTGCATCAGAATATTCCTTACCGGGTTGTAGGTTCCCTGAAGTTTTATCAACGTGAAGAAGTAAAAGATGCAATTTCATATCTTTCGCTGTATTCAAATCATCGTGATGAAGTTGCCTTCAGAAGAATTATAAACAAACCAGCCCGTGGAATTTCAGATAAAAAGCAGGATTTAATCATTAATGCAGCTTCTTCAGTTGTAGAAACTGATGAAGGTCAGACTGTAGTTTTTGATGATTTTCTTGAAACTGCCAGAAATTTAAGTGAAGGACTTGGGAAAAAAGCAAAAGAAGGAATTGAGCAGGTAAGTAAATTATTTTCTTTAAAGTTTACTGGAATAGATGAAAATAAAAAGCTTTCGGATTTTGTAAAATACATAATTGATGAATCTGGACTTACAAATCACTATGAAGTAAAAGATGAAAAAGATGATACTAATAAAACTGAATATCTGCAGGAACTTGTAAACAGTGCTGCAGAATATTCTTATTCAGAAGAAGGTCTTGAAAAATTTCTTTCTGATATAAATCTTGACCGCTCTCTTGAACTGGCATCTGATGAAAATGATACAGATGCTGTAACTTTAATTACACTGCATAATACAAAAGGTCTTGAATATAATAAAGTAATCATTACAGGTCTTGAAGAAGGTGTATTTCCAAGAACAGACAAAATTGGAGCAGATCTGGAAGAAGAACGTCGTCTTTTTTATGTTGGCATTACACGTGCAAGAAATGAACTTTATGTAACTTCTTCAAATGCCAGAGTTGTCTTTGGAACAATTCAGACAATGCGGCCAAGTGGTTTCTTAAAAGAAGCCAGAGATGCCTTTAAAGTAATTGGTCAGGTTCCATTTAATTTTATGAACAGTCAGTCTGTTTTTAGTGAAGAAGAGGATGATGAACTTCAGGAACTGTTGCATGAATGGAAAAAAGGAACTGTAGTTTACCATGATGATTATGGAAATGGTGAAGTCCGAAAAAGTTATATTTCTGATGGAGAAGTAATTATTGAAGTTGCTTTTAATGGACTGACTAAAAAATTTCTTCCTAAATATCAGCGTAACAAGCTTACAAGGGTAGGAGACTGAGAATGGCTGAAAAGTATGATTATATAATTATTGGTGCCGGACCTGCGGGTTTAGCATCAGCTCAGTATGCTGCCAGAGGTGGATTAAAAACTCTGGTGCTGGAATCTGGTCTTGTAGGCGGACAGGTAACTCAAATTACAGAGCTGGAAAATTATCCTGGAGTTTATCCTGCAGCAAATGGATATGATTTTATGGAAACTATGCATAACCAGGCAGAAGAATTTGGAGCAGAAGTAAAAGTTGCAATAGTTTCTTCCATTGATAAATCTGGTGATACATTTAGAGTAACTGCAGAAAAAAATGTATATGAATCTCCTTATTTATGTATTGCTACAGGAGCTGTCCATAGTAAACTTAATGTTCCTGGAGAATCTGAATTAATAGGAAAAGGAGTTTCTTATTGTGCTACCTGTGATGGTCCATTTTTTGCGGATAAAAGAATAGTAGTAATTGGCGGTGGTGATTCTGCCTGTTCAGAAGCAATCTACCTGTCAACAATCTCCTCAAATGTAAAAATAGTTCATAGAAGAGATAAATTCAGGGCTCAAAAAGCTGTAGTTGATAAGATGCTGTCAAAAGGAATTGAGCCTGTTTATAACAGTGTTGTAAAATCAATAAATGGAACTTCAAAAGTAGAATCAGTAACTTTAAAGAATGTAATCACTGAAGAAGAAACAGAATTAATTTGTGATGGTGTTTTTATTTTTACAGGAATGGTACCTCAGACAGATCTGGTTGAAATGCTTCCTAAAGATGATTCAGGATATCTTCTTACCGATGAAGAAATGCAGACTGCAATACCAGGTTTATTTGTAATAGGTGATGTTCGTTCAAAATCTTTCAGACAGGTTGTAACAGCTGTTTCTGATGGTGCTGTTGCGGCTCACAAAGTTGTGGAATTAAAAAATGAAAAATAATTTTTATAATATGAAAAAAAGTTTTGCAGCTTTTATTTTTATTTTTGCTGCCTTTAATGTAAACGGACTTGATTTCTGGTCTGATCTTCCTAATGATCAGCTGGCTTATGAAATAACAGAACAGATGACAGATGCAGAATTATTTTCCCAAATACTGATGTTTGGGTGGGCTGGAGCAGAGCCAAGTGAACTTTTAGTTCAATGGGTAAACAGAGGATTAGGCAGTGTAAAAGTTTTTGGATGGAATACAGATAACATTTATCAGGTTGCAAAATCAATTTCTTCAGTTCAAAAATCTGCATACTCAACACGTTTTAAGATTCCTCTCTTTGTTGCAACTGATCAGGAAGGTGGTTGGATTAGACATGTAAAAGGAGATACTTCTATAACTCCTGGCAATATGGCGATTGGGGCTTCCGGTTATCCAATTGATTCATGGTACAGTGCGTACTATATCAGTATGGAAATAAAAGCTCTTGGAATTAACATGAACTTTGCGCCAACTGTAGATCTTTTTACAGATCACAATTCTACGATTATTGGTACCCGCTCCTTTGGTGATGATCCTGAAAAGGCGGGAATACTTGGAAGTGCATTTGTATCAGGAAGTCTGGCAGCCGGTGTAATTCCTACAGTAAAGCATTTTCCTGGACACGGAGATACAAGTATTGACAGTCATGGTCGTCTTCCTGTTATAAACATTGATCTTGAAACATTAAAAAACAGAGAGCTGATTCCATACGAATATCTTATTAAAGAGAATGTACCTGCCGTAATGTCAGGGCATTTAAGTTTTCCTCAGATAGAACCAAGCGGATGTCCGGCTTCTCTTTCAAGATATTTTTTAACAGATTTACTAAGAAATCAGCTTGGTTATAAGGGACTTATAATTACAGATGATATGACAATGGTGGGAGCTACAAGTTATGCAGGTTCCCTTTCAAATGCTTTCAGAATGGCTGTTGAGGCAGGAAATGATATTATTTTATCTTCAACTACGGCTTTATTAAATGAAAGTTTATGGACTAAAAATCTTGATTTAATGTCAACTGATCCTGAATTTCGGAAAAAAGTAAAAGACGCTGCATACAGAGTAATTAAGGTAAAACTTGATTATTATAAAAGCGGAAATCCTATAGCACCTTTGTATCCAGATGCAAATCAGATTGATAATTTTGTTCCAGATAAAGATGGAGAAAAATTCTTTATAGAGCAGGCCTGTCGTTCAGTAACCGCAACCAAAAAAGGCACTTTCCCATTAACTAAGTCAAATGGTGGAAGAATACTGCTGGCAGGTTCACTTCCAGGTTTTTTTGAGACTGGTAAAGCCCATTATCCTGAAGCAGGAGAATTCAGATTCAATTACGATATAGGACCAAATGAAACTCAATGGGTAATTGATAATCTGCCAAAAACAGCAGCTGGTTATGATACAATAGTTTTGTGTGTTTCAAACGAAAATCATAAGCGAATAGCTGAAATATTTAAAAATACAAATAAAAAGGTAATCATTCTTTCTACAATGTCTCCAATAATTGTAGAAAACATGAACTGGGTAGATTCAATTTTGCTTGGATACAGCTGGCGCTGTGAATATTCACTTAAAGCAATGGTAAGTGCCCTTGCTGGAGATTATGAACCTAAAGGTGTTCTGCCATATACAGAATAAAAAGGAAAAAAAATGAGTGACCGTTGTTTTAAATGTTTCAAACCTACGAACAGTTGTCTTTGTAAATATACAAAAGAACTTGATACAGGCGTAAAGTTTGTATTTTTGATGCATCCTAAAGAGGCAAAACGTCAGAGAACAGGAACAGGAAATTTATCTCATATTTCATTAAAAGATTCTGAAATAATTGTAGGCTTGAATTTTGAAAAAAATGTCAGATTGCAGCAATTATTATCAGATTCAAAATATTACCCTGTTATGATGTACCCGGGAGAAGAAGCCTGGAATGCAAAAAAAGAAGGCTTTAAGGAAACTGTTGGTAGTAAAACTCTTCTTGTTTTGATTCTTGATGCAACATGGTTCTGTGCAAAAAAAATGATAGAACATAATCCTTTTTTACTGGAATTGCCACGTTTTTCTTTTTATGGAGATTATCGGTCAATTTTTACGTTTAAACATGAACCTAAACCGGAATACATCTCTACAATTGAATCATGTTACTATTTAATAAAAGAGCTTCAATCTGTTAAAATGGTTGATAGTCGGCTTGATCCTGAACCACTTATGAATGTTTTTAAAGAAATGATAAAGTTTCAACTGACTGCAGAAAATGAACGGATTTTAGGAATTCGTCCAAATTCTCATAGTTATGATGATAAATATAGTAAATTAAAGGAAGTTCCAGAATTTTAATATGAAGAATTATTTTTTTATAGTCACTCTGATTTTAGTTGTATTTACATCCTGTTCTCTAAAATATGATACTGCAGTTGAAGCAGATGGATTTGTTCCTGAATTTATTCTTTCTAATGTAAATATGACACAATATAAAAACGGAAATTCTTCTATGCAGATGGAAGCCGAACGTCTTGAGCAATATAAAGGAACTTCTGAAACTTACGCAAAAAACATGAACTTCAAGATATTAAATGATAATGATGAAGTAACTTCTGAAGGAAAATGTGGTTTACTTTTTTCAGATACAGAAAAAAAATTATATGAACTTTACGATAATATTGAAGTTGTAAATCATGATGATGATACAAAATTTTATGCTGATGCATTAAAATATAATGAAAAAACTGAACAGTTGACCGGCAGTAAATCGGATGTTGTCCGTATAGAAAAAGACGGGACAATAATTTTTGGAAGTGGATTTTCTGCCAGTGGAATTACAAAAAGATTTACATTTTCTGGTACTGTTACAGGGGATATTGAAACTAAATGAAAAAAGTATTTTTGTTCCTGGTGTTAATTTCTCTTTCTTCACTTTCTTTTGCAGAAAAAATTGAATTTTCAGCTGATTCCATGAGTGGAAAAACTGGCGGAGAATCTGGGACAACAAGTTTAGCTGGAAATGCATTTATAAAAACTGACTCTATGGAAATTAAGGCTGATACAATTGAGCTTTCTGGTGAAGAATACAGATACATAACTGCCTTAGGAAATGTTCAGGGTATTAATCAGGAAAGCCACATGGACTTTAATTGTAATACCTTAAAATTTGACCGGGTTACAAAAATTGCCCGTCTGGAAGGAAATGTCTCTCTTGTAGATAAAGATAATGATGTTAATGCTAAAGCTCAGATTATTGAATATAATCAGGAACTGGATGTTGCAACACTTCAAATTCAGATTAATCTTACACAGGAAGATAATATTTGTTCCGGGGCTTTTGCAGTTTATCATAAAGCACAGCAGCTTCTGGAACTTTCAGGTAATGCACAGGTAAAAAAAGGTGATGATACTTTCAGAGCTCAATATATTACCTTAAATATGGAAACTCAGGATATTACTTTAGGTGGAAATGTCAGAGGTTCTGTAAAAGATACAAAAGATAATCAGGAAAAAGAATTAGAGAACAAAGAAGAAGTAAAAGAATCTGAAGAAAAAAGTGAGAATAGCAATGAGTGATGAAATTATTGAAGAAACAACGGTAGTTACCTCAGAATCAGGAACAGAACAAAATAAAATCATAACACCTGATAATCATATTCTCAGGGTTTCCAGCCTTTATAAACAGTTTGGCCATAAAAAAGTAGTACGTGGTGTTGAATTTTCAATGCAAGTGGGAGAAGTGCTTGGTCTGTTGGGGCCAAATGGAGCTGGAAAAACCACTACATTTTATATGGTTGTAGGTTTTTATAAGCCAACACAAGGTGATGTATTTCTTGATGAACAGTGTATTACTAAACTTCCTATGTATAAAAGAGCCCGATTAGGAATTGCATATCTTCCACAGGAACCGTCTGTTTTCAGAAAATTTACAGTTGAAGAAAATATCTGGTCAATTCTGGAAACAAGAAAGGATCTTTCATATCATGAGAAAAAACAGCGGCTTGAAGATTTAATTGAAGAATTTTCTATTGGCAGAATCAGAAAACAGAAGGCATATACACTTTCTGGTGGTGAACGCAGACGTACAGAAATAGCAAGATCATTAGCAATGGAACCAAAATTTCTTCTGCTGGATGAACCCTTTGCTGGAATTGACCCTATTGCTGTTGCGGATATAAAAAGTATGATTCGTCTTCTTTCCAAACGTGGAATTGGTATTTTGATTACAGATCATAACGTAAGAGATACCCTGGAAATTACAGACCGCGCCATAATTGTAAATCAGGGGACAATTATGATTCAGGGTTCAAAAGAAGAAATCCTAAACAGCCAGGTAGCAAGAGAAATCTATTTAGGAAAAGATTTCAGCATGTGAGAGAAGCCAGCTGTGCTGGCTTGTGATAAATAGCAAAGCGTTAAAAAAAATGCGAGAGCATTTTTTAGCTTTACAAACCTGAGAGAAGCCAGCTGTGCTGGCTTGTGATAAATAGCAAAGCGTTAAAAAAAATGCGAGAGCATTTTTTAGCTTTACAAACCTGAGAAAAGCCAGAATAGTTTCTATACCACAAAAAGCGTGTAGCGCATTATTGCGCGGTTTTGAATCACGCAACCGTGACTGGGAGCCAAAAAATCGGATTTTTGTTTATAATGCGTTTGCCCTGTGAACTCTAATTTGACAAAATACATATACATACGTTATTATTTAAGGGAACCTTTCTAATATTTTAAAATGGGAGTGAAAATATGCTTAATATTATATTGTATATTCTTCTTCCTGTTGTTGGAATTGTTCTTGGATGGATTATTCGCTGGATTTATGCCAGATTTCAGTTAACAGCGTCAGAACAGAAAGCAGAACGTGTAAAACAGGATGCAATTCGTGAAGCTGAAGCACAAAAAAAAGAAATTTTGTTAAATGCAAAAGATGAGCTCATTCGGGAAAGAAATCAGCAGGAAAGAGAGAATAGAGAGAGACGTGCTGAAATTCAACGCTTTGAAGCAAAAGTTACTAAAAAAGAAGAATTGCTAGAACAGCGTGCAGCAGATTTTGAAAAAAGTGAAAAAGAACTTGCCGACAGTAAAGCGGCATTAGCAAAAAGAGAAGAAGCTCTTACAAAACAGGAAGAGCTTTATAGAACAGAACTTGAACATATTTCTGGTTTATCTGCTCAGGAAGCTAAAGATCTTATCATTAAAAATCTTGAAAATGAAGCAAAACATGATGCACAGGCTTTGATTAATAAAATCGAGCAGGAAGCACAGTTAACAGCTGAAAAAAAAGCTAAAGAAGTGCTTATTACAACAATTCAGCGTATTGCACCAGAAACAACTAGTGATATTACAGTTACAACTGTTTCTTTACCAAGCGATGAAATGAAGGGTCGTATTATTGGTCGTGAAGGTCGTAATATTCGTGCATTGGAGACACTTACTGGTGTAGATATTATTATTGATGATACACCTGAAGCAGTTGTAATTTCTTGTTTTGATCCTGTTCGTAAGGAAATTGCAAAACAGTCTTTGGAACGACTTATTTCAGATGGACGTATTCATCCTGCAAGAATTGAAGAAGTTGTTCAGAAAGTTACACACGAAATTCAAAACAAGATTTATGAAGAAGGTGAAAAGGCTTTATTTGATCTTGGTATTCATAACATGAATACAGATGGTGTAAGAGCTCTTGGTAGACTTTACTTCAGAACAAGTTATGGTCAGAACGTTTTAACACATTCAAAAGAAGTTGCATTAGCAGCTTCTATGCTTGCTGCTGAAATTGGTGCTGACAGAGAATTAGCAAAACGTGCTGCAATCTTACATGATATTGGTAAAGGTGCAGAAAACGATAGTGACCAGAACCACGCAGAAGTTGGTGCTGAAATGGCTCGCAAAATGGGGGAAGATGCAAGAGTGGTAAATGCTATTGCTGCTCACCATAATGATGTTCCAACAGAAACTGTAGAAGCTGTGATTGTACAGATTGCAGATGCAATTTCTGCAGCTCGTCCAGGAGCAAGACGTGAAACAATGGATAATTATGTAAAACGTCTGGAAAATCTTGAAGCTATTGCAGAAGCATTCCCTGGTGTAGAGAAGGCTTATGCTATTCAGGCTGGTCGTGAATTACGAATCTTAGTAAACAATGAAAAAATTCCTGATGGAGATGTAAGAGAATTAGCAAGAAGTATTGCTAAGCAGATTGAATCAGATTTACGTTATCCAGGAAGAATCAGATTAACAATGATTCGTGAAACTAGAATTGTAGAATATGCTAGATAGTGTAGCTTAAAAATTAGGGGGAGGACATCTCGAAAGAGATGTCCTTATTTTTTTTAGTTTATGAAAATCTTAAAATTTTAGAAGTCAAGACTTTAAGCACTAGTGTCTTAATTTGACGTATTTAAATATTTGTATTTATATATGCACAAATCTGGTTATCGTATGTATTATTTCCTCGTGGCATATATTTCCAGTAAAGTCCAATAGCAGGTAAAAAACGTTTTCCACTGTGAGAAAAATCATATTCAACTAAGAATTTAAAACCATTTCCCCATGCCGCTTGCTCAGTATATTTTCCACATTCTTCAGTATTATAATAATCTGTTCTGAAACCAAGGTTATATCCTAATCCAAAACAAAGTCCTGCAAGTTTAGGATAAATCTTTATTCCAAAAGGGAAATCCAGTGAAAGATGATTAGAATAGTATGGAGTTAGATTATTAAAATCACTAAGTAAATCTAGACCAGCAAAAAAAGTAGTAAATTCATTAGGATTAAGATTTATATAAACATCTGTTCCACAAATGATTCTCACTCCCCCTGTTAAAGTAGAATTAATTTCTTTAAGTGTTTCTGAACTGTAAACAGGAACACCACTAATAACTCCGGCAGAAAAAGAGATGAGTTTTTTTTGACAAAAACAGAAAGAGGAAATTAGAGAAAATATTAATACAAAAATCTTTTTTTTCATATATCTACCTGTAAACAACATGGAAAACCTGAAATACAAGTTTAATATCTGGAGAAAATTCAAATCCCAAAACAGCACCTTCATCTTCAAGATATTCTTTATGTTTTTCCCGCCATTGATCAAGATTTTCATCTTCTCCTTCTTTCTGCGCCATTCCCCATGTTACTTCTCTAAATGTAATTAAAGATACATTATCTATCTCAATTACGCAGACAGGATTATTTGAACGATCTACAACTATGTAAAGTTCGCCAGACAATGGAAGCGGTTCCATATCGATTTCAAAAGAAGGAAAACTTGAAAAGAAGGCTGTTTTTTTTCCTGCGAGAATTAAAGATACTAATTCATCTCCTACAAAACCATAGGCATCAAAGCATAAATCTCCGGAGCATTTTTCATCTTCGGAACGACCAGTATCCTTTAAAAACTTAATCCAATATTCATCCAGTTGAGTCATTAAATCTCCTAAAATATTTTATGTTATCTATTACTTTTAATAAGCATCAAAATAAATGCAAGTATAAAAAGGAGGCTTGGTAAAGCTTCACAAAGTAAAGTTGACAATGGAATTCCAAATAAACAGATTGAAGAGGCTGTAAAAATTCCTAATTTTATCATCAAATTAAAAACCAGAGCAGCATAAGAAAGTAAAAATCCTGCAACAAGACACATCCAGGAACTGTCTCTGTTTTTTGACATGAGCAAAATGGCAAGAAAAGCAATAATTCCATCGAGGACAAGTCTTATGATATATAGCAGAATTTCAGGATTCATATAATTCTCCAGTTTAATACAAAAATGGTGTATTTTTTAATTTAGTGAATACTCCTTTATCGGCACCAAAGGGAATAATTGAAGGATTATTGTAACAAGGATTTATTGCAATTCCTAAATCAAGACAATGTAAAATAAAAGAATCGTATTTATCTTGTGGGATTTTAGGAAATAAATAAGGCCCTTTACGTTCCCAGTATTTAGTTAATACCGGATCATATATAAACCAGTCTTTTTCCTGTCTTACTTTTAGTGCATCAATCAGGTTATATATTGCTCTGGCAATTGCAGCTTCTAGTGCGTAAGGCTGTTTTATTGACTTTGGTAATAAAAGTTCTTTGTCTGGTGAAGAAACATATATCTCAGGATTTACTGCCAGTATAAAAATAGTTTCACACCAGGGTAAAGGTGGTGCAAGAACAATACAATCTAAATCTTTACAGTTTAACTTCTGAGGAGCCCATGGTTTATAAATGAATGTTTTATTTTCGGATAAAAGAAGTCCTGCTTTTACTGCACTTTCTTTATCAGAAAAATAGAAAATTTTTCTTGGAGAATCAAAGAGTGTGCTTACTGCTTTTTCGACTCTTGAAAAATCTTCTGTAATAAAACTTCCTGTAAGACCACGACATAAGGTGTTTTTTAGGTGGGTAAAAGCGTTTCCACCCTCCCAACCTAGAATGGCTCTTCCATTTTCTTGAAATAAATCAGTTATTCTGATTCCTTTTTTAGTATAAAAAAAACAGTTTCTGGTCCTTGTTACAGCACCATACCGTTTATAAAGTTCATTAAAGTATTGTTCTTTATTCATTTTCTACATTATACCTGACTAGTTATCATAATTAAAGATAATGATTTTATTATCAGTATCTGCAGTAACATTTCCGCCGTTCTCAAGTTTTCCAAAGAGAACTTCATCAACCAGAGCATTTGCTATCATATCTTCGATTGTACGGGTGATGTTTCTTGCTCCAAATTCACGGGAATAACCTTTTGCAGTAATAAAATCAACACAGGAATCTGTTACAGAAAGAGTGATTTTTTTCTGTTTCATCCGCTGTGAAAGCTTAAATATTTCTTTTTTACAGATTTGCTTTGCGACTTCTTTATCCAAATAGTTGAAAGGAATAACAGCATCAAGTCTGTTTCTGAATTCTGGAGGGAATGTTTTTCCTACAGCTTCGTTTAATGTAGCTTCTACATCCTTATCACTTTCAGTTCCAAATCCAATTCCTGGTTTTTCCATATCTCTGGCACCTGCATTACTTGTCATAATTATAATACAGTTTCTAAAGTCAGCTTTTCGACCAGTTGAATCAGTTAAACTACCATAATCCATAACCTGGAGAAGAATATTGTAAATGTCTTCATGAGCTTTTTCAATTTCATCAAAAAGGATAACAGAACGGGAATTTTTGCGGACATCCTTTATTAATTGTCCACCTTCCTCAAAGCCAACGTATCCTGGAGGAGAACCAACCAGTCTTGAAACGGAATGCTTTTCCTGATATTCACTCATATCATAACGAAGCAATGGTTCATTCAAAAGTTCAGCAAGAGTTTTTGCCAGCTCTGTTTTACCACAACCAGTAGGACCTACAAACAGATAGCAGGCTTCTGGTTTATCAGGATTTTTGAACCCAACTCTGGCTCTTTTTACAGCCTTTCCTAATGAAATAATTGCTTTATCCTGTCCAAAAATAGATTTTCGCATATTATTTTCTATTTGCTGTAAAGTTTCTTTTTCTGTTCCTTCAAGATTTGTAAGAGGAATTTTTGCAATTCTTGAAGTTACAGCTTTTATTATTTGAGATGTAACAGTAGGAATTGATTCTATAGATTTTGCTTTACCTTTAAAACCACCTGATTTAATAATATGCAGATAAGAACCAGCTTCATCTATTAAGTCTATAGCTTTATCTGGAAGTCTTTTTTCAGGCATAAATTGAATAGAAAGTTTTACAGCATCTTCTATTGCAGATTTTGTGAACTTTACATTGTGATGTTCTTCATACTTTGGTAAAAGACCATTTAAAATCTTTATTGTCTCATCTTGAGTAGGTTCAAGAATGTCAATTTTCTGAAAACGCCTTGCAAGTGCATGATCTTTTTCAAAGTTTTTTGAATATTCTTCGAAAGTAGTAGAGCCAATAAATTTTACTTCACCAGTTCCTAAAACTGGTTTTAAAAGATTTGCAGCATCCATCTGGGTGTTTCCGTTTGTTCCTGCACCCATAATCATATGAATTTCATCAATAAACAAAATTGCTTTTTTCTTTTCTTTTAGTTCATTGATGATTGAATTCAATCTTTCTTCAAAATCACCACGAAATTTTGATCCTGCAACTAAAAGTCCTAGATCCAGAGAAAAAATCTCAAAATCTTTTAAGGAATCAGGAACTTGATTATTAACAATTCTTTGTGCAAGTCCCTGAGTTATGGCTGTTTTTCCAACTCCGGCATCACCTACATGAAGCGGATTATTTTTTGTACGTCTGCAAAGAACCTGAATAGTGCGTTCTATTTCTTCTTCACGACCAATTAAAGTGTCATAAGCGCCTTTTTTTGCCATTTCTGTCATATTTACAGTAAAACGCTTTAATCCACCTGTGTTATTTGACATCATATCAGCAGGATACTGTCCATCCCCAAAAATGCTGTTCTTAGATTTTTTTGAACGAAAACGATTGTGGGAAATGTTTTCAAGAAGTTTTAATTTATTAATGCCATTTGATTTTAAGAAAAATGAACAATAATTCTGTTCTTCTTCAATCATGCTTACAAGTACGTCTGTTATATCCAGAATATCATTGTCTGCAGATATAGTTTTGAATACGGCTTTATTCATTAATGACTGAAATCCAGCTGATTCAACAGGACCTTTAGAAAAATAGGTCATTCCCTGAGCGGAAATAACAGGCATTTTTGTGGCGATGTAATTTGTTAAATCATCTTTTAAAGATGAAGTATCAACTCCGCAGTCTACAAGAAGTTTTTCAACTTCTTTTTCTTCTATAGCGGAACACAAAACATGTTCTGGTGTTACAAATTGATGATTAGATTCTTTTGCAACAAGAAAAGCTTTGGTGAGAATTTTAGTTAATACAGGTGTTACTTTAACCTGTTTTGCAATTTCTTTTGGTTCTTTATTACTCAACTTCTACCTTCAATGGAAATCCGTTTTTACGGGCAATAGATTTTGTAAGATTAGCTCTTGAAACAGCTATATCGTAAGTATATGTTCCAATTACACAACTTCCATTTTTATGTATGTGTTGCATTAATATTTCAGCTTCTCCTGGAACTTTATTGAAAATTGAAACTAAAATATCAACTACAAATTCCATAGTTGTAAAATCATCGTTATAAAAAATGACCTTAACTTGATCAGGTTCTTTTAAGCCTGTATCTTCTGCTATTCCAGCAGATGTATCTTCTGACTTATTAAACAAATCACTCATACCCATAATATAACATATTTTCAAAGGATGGTGTATAATGTTACGCATGTGGAATAAAAAAACAAAATTTTCATTAAAATTTGCATACGATGCACCTGTAACTTTAAGTTTTGCTTTTATAAGCATAATATTATTTGTAATTGATTTGATTCTAAAAAAAGTTGATTTATCATTATTGATTCTTTCTTCTCCTACATCTGCAAAGGGCAGTTTACCCGTTGAGCTGAATAATGCTCTTTCATATTTTAGAATTCTTCTTTATGGATTCGGTGGTACAACTCCGGTGTTAATCTACAATCTTATTTTTGTTCTTTTGCTGGGACCGGGAATTGAGGAAAAATACGGATCTGTTGTTATTGGAATTATGATGATGTTTTCTTCGCTATTTGCAGGAGTCTTGAATTCTTGTTTTGGAACAACTCCTTTAAAGGGATGTGTTTCAATGGTTTTTATGCTTATTTTTCTAAATTCTTTTACATCCTTTACAAATAAAAAAGTTCCATTAAGTTTTATAACAGTATTTGTCCTTTTTATTTTAAGTCAGATTTATACAGAGCCAAAAATGAATGCCCTGCAGTTTTTTATAAATATTGCTGGCGGATTGTGCGGAAGTCTGTTTGCTTTTCTTGCATCGCCTAAAGCTAAATCTGCAAGAAAGACTGCAAAAAAAGGTTCAGGTTTATTATCTAAAGCTGAGCAGATAAATAGGGCAGAAGAAATTGATTCCCAAAGTCCAAGATTGAAAAATAAGAAAATGGAAGATGATGATACTACCGTTGTGGGCACTTTGAAGTTTTAATTACTAAAATAAAAGGACTGCCAGAATAATGACAGCCCTTAACTGTTTTTAATGGATTTAAATAGGGCAATTTAATATGAGTTAAACTGCCCGCACCAGAGTAATTTAGTTATAAATTGGACGAACTCTTGTTACAGTGTCACAAGCTGCCAGTTTAGCAATAATATCTTCAGGAACAACACCGTCAACATCAATAATATTGTAAGCAACATCACCGCGAGCCTGGTTGATGAATGAAGAAATATTTAATTTAGCTTCACCGAGAATTGTTGTAAACTTAGAAATTGTATCAGGGATATTTTTATGACTGATACAAAGACGACTTCCGCCTGCTGGAATTGGATTATCTGTTGTTGTTTTAGGGAAATTTACAGAATTAATAATATTTCCCTTTTCAAGGAAGTCTTTGAGCTGGTCAGCTGCCATAATAGCACAGTTGTCTTCTGCTTCTGGAGTAGATGCTCCTAAATGTGGCATTACGATTACTTTAGGATTATTTAATAATTCTTCTGCTGCAAAGTCTGTAATCAAACAGCCTACTTTTCCACTTTCTAAGGCAGCAAGAATATCTGCGTTATTTACAAGTCCACCACGTGCAATGTTGATGATTCTCACTCCATCTTTCATTGTCTTTATAGTAGAAGCATTAATCATTCCCTTTGTATCATTTGTCTGTGGAACGTGAATAGTAATGTAATCTGCTTTTGCATATACAGTATCTAAAGTTTCAGCAATCTTTACATTATGATCAAGAGAAAGAGCTGCTTTAACTGAGAGGAATGGATCATAACCAATAACATCCATACCAAATTTAAGGGCAAGGTTTGCAACCATTGCACCAATAGCTCCCAGACCGATTACACCAAGAGTTTTTCCTTTAAGTTCTGGACCAACAAACTGACTTTTTCCTTTTTCTGCTAAATCAGGAATTTCATCGCCTTTACCAGCAAGATTATTTGCCCATTTGTTTGCATCAATAACAGGACGGCTTGAAAGCAAAAGAGAAAGCATTACAAGTTCTTTTACGGCATTTGCATTTGCACCTGGTGTGTTGAATACAACAATACCTTTTTCTGTCATTTCTGGGATAGGAATATTATTTGTTCCTGCTCCGGCACGAGCTACAGCTAAAACTGAATCAGAAATAGTCATTTCGTGCATATCAGCAGAACGTACTAAATAAGCATCAGGATTGTTCATGTCTGATGCAATTTCATAATTATCGCGGTCTAAAATATTTAATCCGCAGGCAGCAATTTTATTTAATGTTTGAATTTTAAATGACATATATAACCTCTAGTTTAAATACGCAATTCGTAATTCGCAATGCGCAATTGATTATGTTATATTTCAAATTGCGCATTACGCATTGAGCATTGCGAATTATTTGTTTTCTTTAGCAAATTTTTCCATGAATGCTACTAATGTTTTTACACCGTCTAATGTCATAGCATTATAGATTGAAGCACGCATACCACCAACTAAGCGGTGTCCTTTAAGGTTCATAAGGCCTGCTGCTTCAGCTTCTTTTACAAATTTAGAGTTGATTGCTTTTTCTTTAGCTAAGCTTTCTTCGTCTGTTGCTCCTGTTGAATATTTTGTAAGGAAAGGCACATTCATTAAAGATCGGCTTCCTTTTTCTGCAGTTGCATGATAGAAATCTGAGTTATCAAGATAGTTGTAAAGATATTCTGCCTTTTCAACATTTAATTTGTTGATTCCTTTTGCACCACCGTTCTTTTCAATCCAATGAAGAACTTTGTCTAAAACGTAGATTGTATAACATGGTGGAGTATTGTACATAGAATCTGCTTCAGCATGAGTTTTGTAAGTAAGCATTGTAGGTGTTCCGGCACGAGGTGTATCTGTAATCAGATCTTCACGGATTATAACAAGAGTTACACCGGCAGGAGCAAGGTTTTTCTGTGCACCGGCAAAAAGTAAACCAAATTTAGAAACATCTAATTCTTCAGAAAGAACACAAGATGAAATATCAGCTACTAAAGGAATGTTTCCTGTTTCTGGAATATATTCGTAGTGAGTACCCATAATTGTGTTGTTGAAACAGATGTAGGCATAATCATAATCGCCTTCAATTTTTTCAACACGAGGGATATAAGAATAGTTTTTATCTTTTGATGAAGCAATAGTTGTAACTTCAATACCAAGTTTAGCAGCTTCCTGTGCAGCTTTTTTAGCCCATACACCAGTTTCAATATAAGCAGCTTTTCCTGTATGAATGCCTAAGTTTTCAGCAACCATGGCAAACTGAGTTGAACCACCACCCTGTAAGAAAAGAATCTTATAGTTTTCTGGTACATTCATCAATTTTCGAACCATAGCTTCAGCATCAGCAATGATTGGTTCAAAAGCAGCGGAACGATGACTCATTTCCATAACTGACTGTCCAGTTCCATTGTAATCAAGCATTTCTGCTGCGCATTCTTTTAAAACATCTTCTGGTAAACAAGATGGACCAGCTGAAAAGTTGTAAACACGACTCATATTAAAACCTCTTTTAAATTAGATAACTAAATTAAGGGCATTTATAATAGAAAGATTTTCAACCTTTATATTATCAGGAACTTTCAAAATGACGTTTGTCATATTGATAATGCCTTTTATTCCTGTTTTTATAAGGCGATCAGTCATATTTTGTGCATCTTTATCTTGAACAGTAAGAATTGCATATTCAATTTTCTGTTGTTTGATAATAAACTGCATTTCGTTTGCTGGGTATAGAGGAAAAGTAGATCTTAAGATTTCTACTCGGTTTACATTGGAATCAAATCCAGCTTTTATTTTGAAATTAGAATTCTCAAAAAAGCTTTCATCCAGGAGGGCGGAACCTAATCGACCAAGACCTGCAATGCAAATGTTTTTGAAAAAACTTCTTGAGTCATTAGAATCCGAAAATCTATTTTCGTCAGCAACATTGCCTTTTTCTATATAATGACTTTCAGAAGTTTCAATTCCTAAGGCTAACTTAATTGCCTCTGATAACTCAGAAACAAAATAACCATTTGAAACGCCTTTTGAAAAACCTATTAACCAGAAATCATGTCTTATAAGTGAGGTTGACCAACCAGTAATCTCACTTATATCCGATGATGTAATTTTCTGCTCAGACCAATTATCTAATAACTGGATTAGTTGAACAAATCGTCTTTTAGTTGGATTAGGTATTTCAACTGTGGTCATTATAGGAATCTCCATTTACAAATTCAATTAATAAGAGGAAAAGAAATGCTTAATTTAGGTTAAAAATAGCAAAAATTGATAAAATTTTCAATTTACTGTTAATTTTTTAACATGTGTAAGGCGCCCGGCCAGAGGCGCCGGTGTTACAAAGGGGACAGAGTAAAGTGTAAGAAATATTTGTTACAAAAGGGACAGAGTAAAGTGGAATTTAATTAAAAAAAAAGCGAACCCGAAAAACTAAAAAAACGGGTCCGCTCAAAAAAATTAGGAGGCTGATTTATTAATGCTTAGAATTGCCGGTATATGCAACCGAGATTCCAGGAACCATCTGTGTATCATAGTAGGCAACAACCTGCTCACTGAACAGCTGGTCCAGCATTTTTTGATATGTCATAATCTTACCCACATAGTTCAATGTTATCTGTGGGGTTCTATTCTGGCGTACTTTTGTTGTTCCTGCGTTATACATTGCAAGAGCAGAAACTTCATTGCCAGCGGTATTTAAGCAAAACTTAAGATGCGACATACCATATTTTGAACTTACATAAGGATCAAAAAAATCTTCTTCAGTAAGTTCTGTAAACGAATTACTGTTTAACTGAAACAAACCTCTATCAATAGAAGAGTTTGTGTTCTTATTAACTGCTTTTATGTTGTAGTTACTTTCTGTGTGAGCCAACGCAAAAGCCAGGGAAAGTGGAATATTGTTCTTTTCAGCTTCTGTAAGAATTGCCTGAGTTACATCTTTATTTCCAGTAATCTGAAAATAGAACCATTCAACAGCTGCTCTTGAAAGTGGCTGGCGGTAAAGTGTCAGTCCATCATCAATAGAGTTGTTGATTTTACTTGCAGCAACTTCTGTAAAGTAGTCTTGAAAAGCCTGAGATAATTCTTCCTCTGTTTCTTCAGTCAAATCAGTTATTGTAAGTGTTGGAACATTTGCATCAATCTGATTTGAAGAGGGAAGCAGGAAGTAAATAAGTAAACTAGCAACCAGAAGAAGTACAGCAAAGAACATAGCTAAAAACGTTGCATTAGAAATGTTGTTTGTTTCTTTCACTCTCTAGATTTACCTCTCTTTCCTTTCCGAATGTCTGCATAATGACATAATGAAGAAAAAAGTGCAATAGATTTTTGAAGAAATTTTGCGAAAAAATGTGAAAAAAATGAAAATATTTTGCAAATAGTGCAGTATTTCGCAAATAATGCGATTTAATACATCGCAATAGAACTTAATTGAGAATCATTAAGTTGAATATTTTTTTCTGCATCAGATTTTGAAGCAAAATAAATATATTGAGCATGTTTTTTGGCAAGCGTATCAATGAAATTCTGTGTGAAATTTGAATTTCCGAGAAGTTCTGCTGGAAGTTCGTAACCTGCAACACTTACACAATCTTTGATTCTTCTTGCAGTATGATTATATGCATTAATAAAAAGTTCCTGATCTTCTTCTGATTTCAGTTCCTTGTCTACAACAGGAATTAAAATTGCAAACTGATTTAAATCATCAATTTTTTTAAGTTCATCTCTTAAATTTGCCAGATATTCTTCATTATACGATTCTGGTTCTAATTCAATTTCAGACCATTTTATCTGAATTTTTTTCATGGATTGAATATCAACTGCAGAATTATCGCTGATTTTATAAAGGTTGTTTTCTTTTACGTAAAATAATGGATCAAGTTTCATTTTATATTATCCTGTGTTTATAAATTTATTAAGAATATGGAACAATATTATTTAAAACAAAAAAAGACGCGATTCAATTACCGCGTCCTTTCTAATCAGAAAAGCTAACTATTCAGTAAGAATACGAATAACTTCTGCTTTATCCTGAGTATTCAAGATTTCCTGACGCTTTTCTGGGCTCTTGAAAAGTAAACTTACTTCAGCCAGGAACTGTAAGTGAGGACCTGTCTTGTTTACAGGAGACAAAGTCATAATGAAAATTCTGCAAGGTTCCTGATCCAAAGAGTCGAAATCTACAGGATTGTCAGAAATACCAATACAAGCTACTAAATCTGTAACTGTGTCAGTTTTTCCATGAGGAATTGCAATACCGTGTTTCATACCAGTTGACATCTTGCGTTCGCGGTCTAATACACATTCGCGAGCAGCTTCTTTGTCAGATAACTTGCCAGCTTTATATAAAACATCAAGCATTTCGTCTACAATTTCTTCTTTAGTTGTACCTTTCAAATGAAGGTTAACTGTGTCGGTTGTTAATACTGTTCTCAAATCCATAGTAATTTAATTTTATTCTAGTTAGAAAAATTGTCAAGGTGGAAAATATTATATTTTGTACAAATCTGCCTTTCAAATGGTCTTATCCAATAGTTTTCAATTATATTAGTTTTATATGGGCCCAGTCAAAATACCAACTCGCAATTCACTGCTTGCTAACGCGCGGTGCTTTACGCAGCAAGCTGCTATCCAGTTTTTTCAAAACTGGCGCACTCTGCTTCGCAGCCAGTTCATTTCTCGGGGCAAGTTTTCTTTGACAAAAAAATTAAAAATGTCATTTTTTTTTCTTAAAAATGGGCAATATCAGGAGTTTTTCTACCTGTTTGATATTTATGCACTATTTAATAACAATATTTTATATGTTATTCTACAAAAAGGAGAGCAGATAGTAACTGTGGGGTTACTGTCTACTTTTTTGTAGTTGGGTAAATTCCTGCTTAAAAAGTGGAAATTTACTGTGTCCAAAATATATTATTCATACAAAAGTGTATTTAACAAAAGGAGTTAACAAGGTATGAAAAAAGTTTCTTTAAATTCGGGCAAAAAATTTGTTGCCGGAGCTATGGTGATGGGTGCTTTTGCAGCTGGAGCATTTGCTTCTCCTGTAAAGACAAGTACTTCAGATTGTTTTTACAATGATGCAGACAATATTACAAATGTTACAGAATGGTCTACAGTAAATTTTGATAAACTTTTCTTAACAGCTAATTATTCTGCATCTTACCTGGATATTACTGGGGCATTTAAAGTAAAAGATTTAACAATTGTTCCTTATTATTATGGTAATATTTTTTCTGAAAATTTCAGCTCAACTGCAGTTTCTAATCGTTATGATGATGTTACTGCAAATTCTCATAATTCAGATGCTTATACAACAAACGATACATTATGTTCTTATGGCAGTGCATCTGCAAGAGATAAACCTGGAGTTCTTGTTGGTTTTAAAGATATGGGATTTAAATTTAGTTTTGATTATGCAGGATCAAATAAATTTGGTACTTTTAATCCTTCTACTACTACTGAATCAACAACATCTTCAACTGGAACAAATTCTACAACCGTAATATATGATGAAGATGGTAATAAAGTTTCTTCTTCAACAACAGAATATAAGAAAGGTAAGATTCTTAATAATGCATATACACCAGACTTCCAGTTTGGTATGGTTATTGCAAAAGAAAAGTTTACACTTAAACCTGTTGCTGGTATTGGCGTAGATATTTCTTCAAAAGGAATAACTGCTGTAAGTGAGACTACTACAGAACCTGCTTCATTAAGCAATACAGTTGTTGAAAAGAATTATAGAAATAATGTATTTGCAATTAAACCAAATTTTGGTTGTGCAATGGTCCTTCCAACAGAAAAAGTAAAACATGTATTCAGTGCTAACTATAATGGTCAGTTCAATGTATATGGAGCTTCTTATAATGATGCTTTTGGAACTAAACAGACTAAAGGTGTTGATAATTATACAGGTACTGTTACTACAAGTAAAACAACTGATGTTGATGGAACAGTTACAGAACATACAGCAGTAGCAGGTTCACTTTCTGATAAATTCCTATTAAATAATGGTTATAATTTTGCTTATAAAGCTGTTGCTCCAATTACAGAAAATCTTACTCTTGCAGGAAGAGCTGTTATTTCTGGAACTGTAAACTACAATTCTAATAAATCATTTGCTACTGTAAATTCAGCTAAAACTACAGTTACTACAGTAACAGGTGATGTTAGAACTACTGAATCAACAACAACAAGTGCTTCTGCTCTTTCAAAAGTTTTTGCAGTTACTGTTGTTCCTACAGTTGCCGGAGGATTTGAATATTTTGTAAAACCTGGAAAATTTGCAGTAAACGGTGGTGTTACAGTATCTTTACCAAATTATTCATATTCATCAACAAAAACTTCTGCTCCAGATTTAGCAAAAACTACAACAAAAGTTACTGAAAATAATAACGTAACTACAGATTCAACTGCTGTTACATATACTGGTACATCAACTGCAAATAAAGCTGTAACTTCTCGCTGGAATTCTATGAGTGCAGGAATTTATACAGGTTTCTCTTGGTTCTTAGCAGATAACTTTATTATTGATACATCACTTAGATTAAACGGAACTTACGGTGTATTTAGTGGCAACATTGGTGCTGGATGTACTCTTAAATTCTAATTTTGGAGATTTTATTTATGAAGAAAATTATTAATGCAATTATTGTTTCAGTTTGTATGCTTTGTGTTACAGGCTGTTCAATGTTAATTGCAGGCAATAATAAGGCAGATGTAAAGGAATCTTATAAAGAAGATCTTACTGCCAACGTTGCCGACGGAAATACAGCTCAAGAACCTTTTAAGGTGTCTGACATTCGGTTAGAAAATGGTTCTACAGAATTTAATGAAAATAGTGATTCAACTACATATTTTAATATCAGTTTTAATGCAGATGTAGCAAAAGAATCAGTTTCTGGAATTACTGTTTATGAATTAAAAGATGAAACAGAATCAGCTGCAGGAATATATAAGGTTTCTAAAACTTTAGATTTTTCTTCTGTTGTTTTAAACGATAATGTTTGTATTGGTGTAAACCTTAAAAATGTTGATGCCATTGAAATTTTTGTAGATGCTGCAAAAGTAACTGCAAAAAATGGTCAGAAACTGGATATGGACGGAGATAAAACAGGTGCAGAAGTAGAAGATTCTTATTCTAAATACTTTGCAAAATCACTATTTAGTTTTGATTCTTCAAAACAGAGAAAATTTCAGCGAGATAATACTCTGGCTCAGGATTTTGATGTAATTTTTGGAAAAAGTACTGCAAAAGGTCTTGTAGATGAAGTAACTGTTAAACTGGGGATTAGCGAAGATTTGAGTTCCATGCTAAAAGAAAATACAGTTGTTCAGAAATTTGATGCTTCTTCAAAAACATGGACTGATGTTGCATATACAGACGCTGTATACAGTGCTGGAGAAGATACACATATTCTTAAGTTTACTGCAATTCCTGAAGGCTCATTTTGCCGTCTGGTGACAAAAGATGCCGGCAAGATAAAAACTGTAAACAAATATCAGGGATATGAAAGAGTTTATACAACAGATTGTAAAGTTCAGTTTGAAATACTTGAACCGGCAGAATATTCTACAGCAGCTACTGTAGATCAGGATTTCTTTGATTCAATTTCTGTGGATAGTTCAATAACAAATATGAATGAAAAAAAATCTATTGAAATTAATAGTATTACATTTTCCATTAAAACATCTAACGCCAGCTTTAGTAACGATAAAGGAAATACTGATTATTATACAGTAACAGGTGTTCAGGATATGGATGTTATTAATCATGTTAAGTTTAATGACACAAACCTTAATCCAGTTACAGTTAGTGCTGATAATGTAAGAACTTTATATTCTGATGAATTTACATACGGTGTGAGCGGCGACAAAACAGGTTATAAAAAAGTTACATATTACTTTAAGAAGCCTGTAACTCTTCCTAAATATAATACTGGTAATGAAAGTTTATATATTTATGCAGATAAAGATTTAACTATTAAGTTCTATACATATTCTGGCTCGACAGAAAAGGGTGAATTTGAATACAAAATGGGAACTTCTTATGATGCAGAAGATGCATTGCTTGATGTTACTGAAGGCCGTAAGAAATTGAATAAAAAAACAATTAATTACTAATAACAGGAGAAAAGAATAATGAAAAAAATATTAAATATAGTTTTTGCATTTGCAACTTTACTTGCTGTTACAGGTTGTTCAAATGCCATCAGTTTAAATAATAAAGCAGAATTAGATAAAGATTATTCTGCAAAAACACAGGTAGAAGCTGCTGTAGCAGATGGAAAAGATGTAACCACAATTTTTAAATTGAATACTGCTACTGGTGTAAAAGTTAATGGTAATGATAGTTTTGATAATTCTCTTAAAACAGAATCTAGAATTACTATTCCATTTACCTTGAATGTTGATGAAGAATCTGCTGCTGGTGCCTTTAAGGTATATGAAATTGACTGTTCTGCTACAACAGAAAAAGTGTATAAAACAAAAGGTTCTGTGGAAATTAAAGGTGTTGAAGTATACAAAAAAGAAGTTTCTTTGTTTGTTGAATTGGAAGGCAAAGATGCTGTTGAAATTGATGTAGATCCAGCAGTTCTTAAAGCTGTAAATGGGCAGAAACTTGATGCTGATGAAGACTATGCTCAAGGTGAATCAGAAGACGATTTTTATGCCATTTATTTATGTTCAACAACTCAGGGAACTTTACCTTCAGGACCTGCTGAAAAAAATCCTCGTAATGCAATGAAAATTACAAATGGTGTCTTTGATTTTGCAAATAAAACATGGACTTGTAATGTAGATTTGTATGATGAAGATCCTAAAGCTATTTTTGACGGTAAAATAAAAGTTCAGTCTTGTACTGCAGATGGTTCCTGGACAGATGTTTCTACTACAGCGTCTTCTGTAAATAATCTTTTAGGTTATAAATTTACTCTTACTTGGACAGCTGAAATAAATAATGCTATGTTCCGTGTAATTGCAGAAAATCCAAATGAAATTAAAACTGTAAATGATTATGAAGGTTATAAGAGAAGGCTTTCTATAAATGCAAGAGAAACTTTAATGGTTATTACTGAACCTGCTGGCTATTCTAAGGTTGAAAATCAGGCTTCTACACAGGATTTCTTTACATCAGTAGATTTAAATTATGATTCAACCGGTGGAATTATTTCAATTGATTTAACAATTAATGATATTACAAATATATGCGGCATTTCTGATGATTTAAAAGGTAAATTCCATTTATTTAACAGCGCACTAGAAGAAGTAACATTGCCAGAATTTACAGTAGTTCGTTTTGATGATGGGCAAGGTTTTGAAAATAATGTAAAACTTATTTTTAATTCACCTGTCTATACAACAGATGACTGTTATTTATATGCAGATCCAGACTTAGCTATTAAAGTTGGTGAAGGTGGATCTGTAAAAGAGTATAAGATTGGTTATGATGCTGAAAATATTCTTAATCCAAAAACTAAGGGATATGTATTAGCATTAAAAGATACAAGCAAAAGATTCAAAAACTTATTGAAGGAATATATAAATGGAAAATATATTTATGTAGCCGATGATAATGGAACAGAAATTAATTTTACTATTCCTGCAGGTTACTCTGCTGTTGTAAAAGCAGGAGATGGTTATTCTGGTTCAGCACATTATGAACCAGGTTTACTAGATGCAAAATGGTCTCTTTTATATTCATATAATGGTAATAGTGGTTCATATTGGGACAGCGTAGATTCTCCTGAAGATAAAAAAATTACTGCAACCGGATATGACTATGATATTACTTTGGTAATAAAACCTTACAGTTCAGGTAGTACTGGTAACGTTTGGGTAAAAATTGAAGAAGCAAATTAATGTAGTTTTTTGATTTTTTATAAAGGCTGTCCTTTAGTTGAAATTCAACTTGGGGACAGCCTTTTTTTTAGGTAAGTAGGCATTTTAATTTAATCCATACAATTTACCCAGTAGGCATTTTAATTTACTCCATACAATTTACTCTGTCCCCATTGGAATTCCATTTTACTCTGTCCCTTTTGTATGCTTGCCCCGAGAATTGAGCAGGCGCTGAAAGCGAGTGCGCAGCACTGACCGTTAGGGAACTGCGAAATGCGAGTTGGTGATGTGACTGGGCTAAAAACACAATTTACTCTGTCCCTTTTGTAGGCATACAATTTACTCTGTCCCTTTTGTCAGAAAAAATGTTTATATTCCCTAAATGTTTAAAAATCACTATAATTCTTGCAAAGAAATAAAGAGACTTATTGCGGAATGCGATAATTCACAGGAGATTATAAATGATTACATGGTCTAATGCTGACAAACTTTCTTCATGGAAAAAGTTAATGTCACTTAAAGGAATGGTTTCTGTAGCCGACGAACTTAGTGGAAGCGGTGCAGAAAAACGTATTGCATCTTATTCAATCCCAATGGGTGGAAATCTTACTTACAATTATGCTGCTAAACAGGTTAATGATCAGATTTTAAAAACTTTGGCTGAATTGGCTGAAGAACAGCAGCTTGTTGAAAAATATCAGGATTTATTGAATGGCTCTGTAATCAATACTGGTGAAAATCGTATGGTTCTTCATCAGCTTACTCGTGGTCAGCTTGGAAAAGATGTTATGGCTGATGGTGTAAATAAACGTGAATTTTATATTAACGAAGTAAAACGTATTGCTGATTTTGCAAATGATGTTCATTCTGGAAAACTTGTAAACGAAAAGGGTGAAAAATATACTACTGTTTGTCAGATTGGTATTGGTGGTTCTGACTTAGGTCCACGGGCTATGTATCTTGCATTGGAAAACTGGGCAAAGAAAAATAATACTTTCAAAATGGAAGCTCACTTTATTTCTAATGTTGACCCGGATGATGCTGCTTCAGTTTGTAAATCACTTGATATTTCTAAAACAATCTTCATCTTGGTTTCAAAATCTGGAACTACTCTTGAAACTCTTACAAATGAATCTTTTGTAAAAGAATTTATCAAAGCTGCTGGTTGTGATGCTTCTAAACACATGATTGCTGTTACATCAGAAACTTCTCCATTGGCACACAACCCTGATTATATGGCTGCTTTCTATATGGATGATTACATTGGAGGCCGATATTCTTCAACTTCTGGTGTAGGTGGAGCTATTTTGAGCCTTGCATTTGGTCCAAAAGTATTCCAGGAATTTTTGGATGGTGCTGCAGAGGAAGATAAACTTTCTTTGAACAAAAATATCTGTGAAAATCCAGCTTTAATGGATGCTTTGATTGGTGTTTATGAAAGAAATGTTCAGGAATATCCTGCAACTGCAATTCTTCCATATTCTCAGGCTCTCAGCCGTTTCCCAGCTCACTTGCAGCAGCTTGATATGGAATCTAACGGAAAATCTGTAAACCGCTTTGGAGAAAAAATTGACTATGTAACAGGTCCAGTAATTTTTGG
>JALEPQ010000159.1 GCA_022768685.1 Spirochaetia bacterium | reverse complement strand
GGCAATTGCAAGTAAATCAGGTTCTTTACCAAATACAGAAGCACTATAGTTTTTATCAAAAAGATATTTCTGCTGCTGATAAACCATACCTAAAGTTCCATTCTGGAATACAATAACAGTTACAGGAAGATTGTTTTCTGCCAGAGTAGCCAGTTCCTGAATATTCATCATAATTGATCCGTCACCACTGAAACAGATGACTCGTTTATCAGGATTTGCAAAACTTGCACCAATTGCCGCAGGCAGACCAAATCCCATAGTTCCAAGACTACCAGAAGTAAGGAATGAACGAGGTCTTTCAACAGGGTAATACTGAGCTGCAAACATTTGATGCTGACCAACATCTGTTGTAACAATAAGATCACTTGCCTTAACACCAGCTTTTTCAGCATTTGCTGGAACAGAACTTATAAATTCACGAGGATTTGCAAGTTTTTCATTTTCCGGACGACCACATGTAATTGATGTATTGTCTTTTTTACAATTCTGAATCTTTTTAAGCCAATTTTCATCAGCTGTAATTTTCTTTTCTACAATAAGTTGAGCTAAAGCAGGGAAAATTGATTCAACATCAGCAATAATAGAAATATTTGCATCAAGAATCTTATTTACTTCTGCAGCATCTATATCAATATGGATTATTTTTGCATTTGGACAGAATTTTGAAACAACGCCTGTTGCACGGTCATCAAAACGAACTCCGGCAGCAATTACAACATCAGATTCATACATTGCAACATTGGCAGCATAAGATCCATGCATACCTACCATTCCAATCCATGAAGGAGAACTTTCTGGCAAACAGCCGATTCCCATCAAACTTGTTACAACAGGAATTTTATATTGATTGATGAATTTACTAATACCATCAGCTGCTTCAAAAGAATTACAACCACCACCACAGTACAAAACTGCTTTTTTTGCATCTGCAAGAATACCGGCAATCTGTCCTAACTTTTCAGCAATTTCTTCCTGAGTTGAATGAAAACGGGAACGTCTTATTGCAGCGTCTGTCTTAGCCTGAACTTTAAGGAGATTTTCATCAACTTCAATCTCTTTCATCTGAATATCACGGGGAACATCAATTAAAACAGGTCCTGGACGTCCACTTTGTGCAATTTCAAATGCAAGAGGAATAGCAGAAAGCAGTTCTTCTACACTTTTTACCATTACTGAATGTTTTGTAATTGGGAAAGAAAGTCCAAAAGTATCAGCTTCCTGGAAAGCATCTGTTCCCAGCAAATAAGTATTTACCTGCCCTGTAAATGCAATAATAGGGATAGAATCACAACGGGCATCTGCAATAGCTGTAAGAAGATTCATTGCTCCCGGTCCAGATGTTGCCATACAAACAGCAGCTTTTCCAGTTGTTCGGGCCATTCCCTGTGCAATAAAACCAGCAGCCTGTTCCTGGCGCACTAGGACGTGCCGGATTGAAGAACGATTTAATTCATCATAAAGAGGAAGTATGGATCCTCCTGGAATTCCTGCAACAGTAGTAATTCCATAATTTTCCAGCATCTTAACAATAATCTGTGCGCCTGTAAGTTTCATAATTACCATCCTATAAAAAATATAAATACGACAAAAAAAAAGCCCTTCCTTATTACCGGAAGAGCCTTCTTTGTATATTGCAATTCAATCTATCACAAAATAACATCTCAACCGGTTTACATTTTAACCTTAAGGACGAGGACTGTTACGACTGTGACTAGAATATTTACTAATTTCATTGCATCTAATTTAGCACTTATAATCAGATTTGGTCAAGACTTAAATTATACTTAAGTTCTTTAAATCTATTAAAAATCTGTTATCGTCTTTTATATTTTATAAGCTTTGAAAAGTTTCCCTTATTATTTTCCGGAAATTCTGTTTCAGGATCAAATTCAAACTCCTCATATTCACTGTAAGCAAAATCCAGACGGGCATTTGTTACCCCACCATCCTGTTCAAGAAGATTCCTGTGCTTTTCTTTATCGTAATTATGACAATACCAGGAAGGAAATCCGCCCTGTTTACCACGAATCACAAAATCATATTTAAGAAGATTATACATAACTGCGGAATCAAGCTCTGAAATACATTCTGATTTTATCCAGTCACATAAAAATTCAAACCAGAATGTTTCTCTATGCTGAACAACAAAAATCCCATTTTTACGGCCATAATCAACAAGACCACAAAAAAGACTCCACCAGTTTATGATTCTTCCAGCATACCCCATTGTCTTTATAAATTTTCCACTGTTCCAGAAAGCATCTACAATAACTTCCATATCCTTTAAATACAGAATATTCTCATAACTCATATAAGGCGTAGAAAAAACTTCATACGCAGGTGTTTTCATCCATTTCCAGCCTTTATGTAAGGCCATTTTTTCCATTTCTGTTCCATGAAGAATTTTTAAAAATCCAAGTTGCAACGCATCAGGTTTTAATGACATTACAAAATCCAGAGATTTTCCAAAAGAGGTCATATCTTCATAAGGAAGCCCCGCAATCAAATCCAGATGCTGATGTATTGTTCTTGGAATTCTTTTTACATTTTCAGCCAGTTTTGTAACATCAGGAGACCGGAAAACTGATTTTAATGTTTCAGGATTTGAAGACTGCACTCCAATTTCAAACTGCATAATACCTTCGGGCACTTTCTGCAAAAAATCCAGAGCATCTGAAGAAAGATATTCAGCCTCAATTTCAAAATGAAACATAGTCTTTTTATTGTGATGAGAGAGGATATATTCCCAGATTTTTATATATCGTTCAGGATTTAAGTTATAAGTGCGGTCTACAAATTTTACAATACGGACATTTGCATCAAGGAATTTCTGAAGATCTGCATAAACCCTTTCAAGGGGCATAAAGCGCACCCTTTTATCAAGGGATGACATACAGTACGCACAACTGTAAGGACATCCCCTGGAACTTTCGTAGTAGTACATTTTGTTATCTGGATCTGTGATTTCAGGATATGGAAAAGGAATTTCAGACAGATCACAAATAAGGGGTCTGTCCCCTGTGTAAAATATATTTCCTGCCAGATCTTTAAAATAAACTCCCTTTACATTTCTGATATGGCCGGTAAGTTTATGTTTTAGAGAATTTTTATTATCACCAAAATCCATACTGCAACTAAGAGAATTGCACAGTTCCAGAAGTTCAAAAACAGTCTGTTCACCTTCCCCTGAAATTATAAAATCCAGATCATTTAGTTTTTTAAGATATTCTTCTGCACACAAACCATATTCCGGACCTCCAGCGCCTATTAAAGACTGAGGCAAAACAGATTTCAAATCCATGATAATTTTTGAGGTTAATTCTGCATTCCAGATATATGTAGAAAATAGAACTGCATCTGCTTTGAAAGAAGCAATTCCACGAATCAACTCCATATAAGGCTGATTAATAGTAAATTCTGCAATTTTAACATCACTTAAATTATTTTTACTTTTTATGTATTCACTTATTGTCCTGATTGCCAGATTTGTATGTGAATAAGATGCATTTATCCCAACAAGAAGAATTTTCATAAATACGATTTTAAAAGATTCAATTGAAAAGTCAACTTTCCAAGATTTCAAAGGGGACAGACCTCACAAATTTGAATGGGGACAGACCTCCAGATTTCCAATGGGGACAGGCCTCACTGTTTTCAAATGGGGACAGTCCTCACAGATTTCAAAGGGGACAGACATCCAGTTTTCAATGGGGACAGTCCTCCAAATTTCAATGGGGACAGCCCTAGATTTCAATGGGGACAGACCTCACAGTTTTCAAAGGGGGGCAGCCCTCCAGATTTCCAATGGGGACAGTCCTCACAGATTCCAATGGAGACAGACCTCACTTAGATTTCAATGAGGACAGACCTCATTTTCCTTCTGATTATGCAGGGCAAACGCATTATAAATGCTTTTCCGTAATGTTGGTGCGAAGGAGCGGGGCGTGGTTCAAAAACACTCTTTTTGTGGCTGCTGCGAAGCGGCAGTTCAATAGTTTCTATACCACAAAAAGCGTGTAGCGCATTAT
>JALEPQ010000150.1 GCA_022768685.1 Spirochaetia bacterium | reverse complement strand
TGGATTTCTGATATCACAATTTCTGTAGAGTAATGAGGAGGCAGACAATGAAATTAAATAAACTTATTCTTGGTGCTGCAGCCTTAATTGCAGGTTCTGCTGCGTATGCTCAGAACGTATCTTTACACGGATACATGGACTATACAAACTTTGCTGTTGGTCAGCAGTTTACTCAGAAAGATGGAGCAGAATGGGAACATACAAATGCTGCAGCTGAATATGGTTCATTCTATAACGGACGTACAGAATTAAATCTTGCTGCAAATGCTGCAAATGTAGATTTTAATGTAGGTGTTCGTCTTGATGCTGCATTAGGAGAATGGTACGGTCTTTACAAAGATGCTACTGATGCTGGTTTTGACCAGACAATGTTCCATCAGGCTAACCTTAAATTCAAACTTCTTAATGATCAGTTAAATGTTTACACTGGTAAATTTGAAGAATGGAACAACGGATTTATCTTAAACGGATATCAGCTTGGCGGACAGAACATTCGTGATGTTGCAAGCCGTTCTGAAGGACAGCATGTAACTTCTGTTGAATGGATTCCAAATATGTCTGTTTTAGACGGCGCTTTAGTAGGTTTACGTGCTATGGTTTCTCTTCCTGTTGCTCCAACAGAAACAGAAGCTTATGATGCTGATAATGCAAATATGTGGAAAAACCTTTATAAGACAGTAAAAATTAATGCTGCTTACAAATGGTTAAGACCAAATATCTTGTTTACAGCAGGTTTCCGTCCAGGAACATATTACTATGCTGTATCTGATTATGCTTCAGACAGTTTTGCTACAAACTACTTCTCTGAAGGATATTTACAGGCTGATTTACCATCATTAATTCCAAATGTTAAGTTAAATGTTTCTTACGATATCCGTTATCGTAAAGTTACAAAAACAGATGCATTTGGTGATGTAACATTTGAAAAAACACCAACAGCTCATTATTTAGGTATTTCCGGAACAACAAATGTTATTCCAGGTGTAAACATCAACTTTGAAAACAGAGCTTTCTATGCTGATGATCACTACATTGCTGTTAATGAAAAACTTTTCTATGACATTCTTGGTATTGGTGTAAGTCATGCAATCAACAGCTCTCCATACGTAATTGGTATGAACTTAAACGGAATGTATGCTCAGGATGCTAATGGTTCTGCTTTTGGTTCAGAAGGACGTGTAAGTGCTGCCTGGTGTGATGACTTTGCTATGACATCTGAATGGATGCAGGCATCTGGAATGATTGAAGCTGGTCAGCCAGGACGTTACTTTACTGTATATGGATGTCCATATATCCAGAAAAACTTTGGTAACGGATATGCAAAACTTGGTGTAGAAGTTCAGTACAACAACTTCTTCAACAAAGACAAGTCTTCAAAAACACAGGGTGTAACATACCGTGTTCCAGTAGCATTCTGTTTCTGGTATTAGTTTGCAATTCACAATGCGTAATTCGTAATGCGTAATTCGTAATTCGTAATGCGTAATGCGTAATTAGGCATTGTGTGGTGTGGGGAATGGACAATGGTGTCATTCTCGTGCTTGACACGGGAATCTCATCAGTGGGTAAATGTAAATAAAAGGAAAAAAAATAAAATGAAAAAAATCTTAACAGGTGTTGTTGCCGGACTGGCAGCTCTTACTTTGTTCAGCTGTGCTTCTAATGGTGGAGCTGGCGGAAAAGAATCTCCTTTTGTAATTACAGAAGGTGATGGAATTATTGGATATTACACTTTTGATGAAGAAGATGGTGATGATATTGTTGACCACTCTGGTAATGAACTCAGCTTAATGTCTAATGCTCTTGACGGTGCTGAATTTGTTCCAGGAAAAAATGGTTCTGCTCTTCACTTCAACGGAGAAGATGAATATCTTACTCTTGATGAATCAATTTTTGACGGAGACGGATTTACTGTTGCTGCCTGGGTAAAAGCTGATGCATGGTTAATCTGGGGACGTTTATTTGACTTTGGTGGCGGAAACGGTCATACAGACGTATTCGTAGCTGCTGACGGACGTATTCAGGGAACTTTAGTATTCTATGAACAGTCTACAGCTTCTTCTTGTAATGCTCCTCTTCCACCACCTGGACAGTGGGTTCACGTTGCTGCAACTTATGGTGACGGAAAAATGGCACTTTACGTAAACGGAAAGAAAGCTCAGGAATTGGATTGTCCTGTAACTACAGCTGAACTTGCATTGAATGATCCTAACGGAATCTACATTGGTCGTTCTAACTGGCCTGATCCACTTTTCAAAGGTGCTTTAGATGACCTTTTAGTAGCTAACCGCAAACTTTCAGATGCAGAAATTAAATCTGTATGTGCAGGTGTTGTTGGAGTAGATGCTGAATAAGTTTTTTCAAACTTGTTAAAAATCAACTTTTATTGAAACTTAATAATAGATTTTCAGGATTTTATTTTAATTTTCTGGAAATCTATTATTTTTTTTAAAAAAAATTCTTAAAAATCAAAAAAAAATGATATACATCAAGAAAAATGTATGTATAATATATATAGACAATGTTATTGTCATTAAGTCCTTAAGGACAAAATTATAAAAAATTAAGAGGATTTTTTTATGAAAAAAATTATTGGAATTTTAAGTGCAGCTGCATGTGCTGCAGTTTTAATGTCTTGTGCATCTACAGGTGGAGCTAAAAAAGCTACTGGTCCTTACACTATCAAAGCTGGTGACGGTGTAGTTGGATATTACAACTTTGAAGAATGCGAAGATGATACAATGCCAGATGTTTCTGGAAACGGAATGGATATTTTCTCAAACGGTCTTGATGGTCTTGAAATTGTAGAAGGTTACAATGGCGGAAGTGCTATGTACTTCAATGGAGAAGATGAATACATTTCTCTTGATTCAATGGTTATTGAAGGTGAAGGTTGTACTTTAGCTATGTGGGTAAATCCTACTTCCTGGAAAGACTGGGCTCGTGTATTTGATATTGGTAACTGTGTAGAAGATGCATGGTGTGGTATGGACTGGAATACAAAAATGCTCCGTATGGATTTAATTGGTGCTGCTGGTAACTGTTCTATCCTCTCTCCACTTCCTGTAACAAACAAATGGACTCACATTGCTGCTGTATTTGGTGACGGAAAGGCTGCTCTTTACGTAAACGGTAAATTGGCTCAGAAACTTACTTGTCCTGTAACAACTGCTAACCTGGCAGCTTCTGTAAACGGTGTTTACATTGGACGTTCTAACTGGGCAGATCCACTTTACTGTGGAGCAATGGATGATTTGTTAGTAGCAAACCGTGCATTCTCTGATGAAGAAATTGCAGCTGTATACAACGGAGTTGTTGTAGAGGAATAAAAAATGGCTAATATTACAGATATCACAGAAGCAGATGAGATTAAACCTTTAGTAAATCAGTGTGCTGACCCTTATGTTTATTATCATACTGATGGTTATTACTATTATACATATTCTTGTCCTGAATATGACAGAATTGAACTTAGACGTGCCTGGAGTGTAAAAGGATTGGCAGAAGCTCGTCCTTTAACAATCTGGAGAAAGCATGCCGATGGTCCTATGAGCTGGCATATCTGGGCTCCTGAATTACATTTTATTAATGGTAAGTGGTACATCTACTTTGCGGCAGGTCGTGCTGAAGATCCATGGTGGATTAGAACTTTTGTTCTTGAAAATACAAGTGCAGATCCATTCTGTGGTGTCTGGGAAGAAAAAGGAATTCTTGAAGCTGAATGGGATTCCTTTATGCTGGATACAACTGTTTTTGAAAATAAAGGAAAATGGTATGCAATCTGGGCTCAAAAAAGAAAGGAACGTACAGAAAATTCTGCTTTGTTCTTAGCTGAAATGGAAAGTCCAACAAAATTAAAATTACCACAGACTTTATTAACTTTCCCTGAATATGACTGGGAATGTAAAGGTTTTAAAGTTAATGAAGGAGCTGCTGTTCTTAAACATGACGGAAAAATCTTTGTTACATTCAGTGCCAGTGCAACAGATGCAACTTATTGTATGGGAATGCTTGTTGCAGATGAAAATTCTGATCTTACAAAGGCTGAAAGCTGGACAAAACTAGATCATCCTGTTCTTACAACTGATGAAAAGAAAGGAATTTATGGTCCAGGACACAACAGCTTTACAACAAGCCGTGACGGTAAAGAAGATTATTTAATTTATCATGCCCGTCCTTATGCAGAAGTTGATCTTGCATTTGCTTTATATGATCCTAACCGCCATACCTGGGTAAAAAGAATTAAGTATGATGAAAAAGGATACCCGGTGTTTAATTAGTAATGCGTAATGCGTAATGCGTAATTAATGCGTAATGCGTAATTTGTAATGCGTAATTAATTCGTAATGCGGAATGCGGAATTCGTAATTTTTGGGGGCGTGATTTGCTGGAAAACTGATTTTAAAAAGTCCTTTGCTTTTTTTTTGGGGGCAGAGGACTTTTTTTATGTGGGAAAGAAGTTTTGTTTGGAAAGAGAGGCTGGCCCGAGAATTGAACAGGCTGCGAAGCAGAGTGCGCCAGTTTTGAAAAAACTGGATAGCAGCTTGCTGCGTAAAGCACCGGCCGTCAGGCAAGCTGTGAAATGCGAGTTGGTGATTAGACTGGCCCAAAAGAAATTGGGAATTGAAACGAGGTTATAAATGAAAAAAATACTTACATTGCTTTTTGTTTCTTTTATTTGTGTTTGTGCCTTTTCTCAAGGAAAACCTAAGAAGGGTGAATCTATTGGACACACTGTAAAGAGAACTGAACTTTCTGATGAAGTGCTTGAATATGGAAAAAATATTGTAGATTCGGATGATAATTATTTCTTTTCTCGTAAATATGGTTCTGCTTCAACTGCATCCTGGAACTGTCATGATCCAAAGATTTTTCAGGATGATGATGGAACTTACTATGTTTATTCTACAGGATGGAATGAAGGTGTTCAGATTCGTTCTTCAAAGGATCTTGTACACTGGACAAAAAATGTAAACTCAGCATTCTGGGATCCTAAAGATATTTCATTAAAATACAGACACATGCACTGGGATGATGAATTTTTGCGCTGGTGTGGTTATGTTACTAATGATGGAACTTCTTACCGTACAGACTGGTATAATCCTTCTGGAAAACCTAATTCCTGGGCTCCAACTGTTTACAAACAGAATGGAAAATATTATATGTTCCACGGAATTATTACAGACTGTCTTTCCAGCGGATATTCTCTTCATCCTGCAGCCTGTATTAGTCTTTCTATTGCAGATTCTCCTGTAGGACCTTTTATTCCAGCTGCAAAGTATGATCCTGAAACTTATAAAAATTCTACTTTAGTAAGATATGTATGGACAACTTCAAATGCCCAGCACAGTCAGATTGGTTATGAAAAATCCAGAAACAGCGGTAATGGAGCCTGGGAATTTGGTTTTGGAGCAATAGATCCTGAATTTGTAATGGATATAGACACTGGCAGACTGATGGAATATGAAATTGGCTCTACAAAATGTTATGCCATGACTTACGGTTCATGGAAAGGTGGAATTGCCCTGATTTATGTAGATGCTCAGACTTTTAAACCAGTTAATCAGAAAACTGGGGCTGTTCTGGATGCCGCTTTAGACAGTCTGCCAGACAATAGCGGAATTCAGATTGCCGGTGGTGTTGGCTCTGCTTATGAAGGCAGTCAGCTTATTTATTCTTCAAAAACTGGCTATTACTATATTTTTGTCAGTATGGGAGATTTAAATATTGAATACAGAGTTGGTGTAGGCCGCAGTAAAAAAATTGAAGGCCCTTATCTTGATACAAGAAATCTTGCAATGAAAAATCCGGCAGGATATCATGCAATTGGCGGAAAAATTATTGGTGCTTACCATTTAGGTAATGATTACGGATTTAAATCTTTAGGCGGACAGTCTATTTTACGAAATTCAAACGGAAAAATTCTTTTTGCATGTCATTCCAGAACTGACTATATGCCTGTTACAAGTTTTACTTTGCAGGTAAGAGAAATGCTTTTTACAGAAACTGGCTGGCCTGTTCTTAATATGAACGAATATTATGATGATTCTGAAACTTCTTTTACAATGGCTGATCTTGCCGGAACTTATGATCTTATTATTACAAAAAGAGATTCAGATTCTAAAGTTGATGGAACTGCCACACCTTCTGTTCAGGTAAAAATTGATGAAGAAGGAAATCTGTCTGGCGGGTTTAAAGGAAAATTGATTTTAGCTGATGATGGAAAAACAATAAAAATTGATATGAAAGGCAATGGTATTTTTAGTGGTTTTGTTCTGCCAGCTTATGATCAGGCAAGAAAAAATATTACAAAACCAGAAGATATGAAAACAATAGCCATAACTGCCTTGTGTGCTGAAAA
>JALEPQ010000140.1 GCA_022768685.1 Spirochaetia bacterium | reverse complement strand
AATAATGCGCTACACGCTTTTTGTGGTATAGAAACTATTGAACTGCCGCTTCGCAGCAGCCACAAAAAGAGTGTTTTTGAACCACGCCCCGCTCCTTCGCGCCAACATTACGGAAAAGCATTTATAATGCGTTTGCCCTGTTTACTCTATAACTCTACTGTTGCAGCAGTTTCTTCTTCCACTGGTTCTTCTTCCACTGGTTCTGGGGCAGGCTGAAGTAAATCTTCCTGAGTTTTATTGAAAATCCTTTTTAAGTTTCCACCTGCAAGATAAATATCGTTTTTACCATCTACAGTAATATAACATTGAGAAGAAGTTGTAGCATCTTTTCCAATTTCTACAGTTCTTACAGTTTTTCCCTTTTTTACTGCAGTAACAACAATAGTTTTACCTTCACCAAGTTCATACTGTGCTGAAGTTTTTTCAGTTTTTGAAGCAACTTTATCAAGTGCCTTTACCGAACTTATTCCCTCTACAATCTGATTTACTTCAGATTCTTTTGCAGCCAGTTTTTCTTCTCCTACAAACCAGCTTTCACCTTCTTTTGTAAGTAAAACTGTTTCTGCAGGAGTTTGAATTGTAATTCTTTCTGGAGAATCCTTCAATGTAAAATATTTTACTTTATCGCTGGATTTTACGATTCCCTGAACAACACAGACAACCAGCAAAACAGCACAGGCAATTAAAAGTGATAATTTTCTAGCTTTCATATAGACCACACCTTCGTTTTTTATTTTTCAGATTTTTTGATTGTTCGTTCATCATTTGGATTATATTTTGCATTAATAGCCTTACGTCTCTTACTGCGTTTTCTCCAGATTATAAATCCAACAATTAAAAGAATAATTACAAGTCCAAATTCATTGAACATCTGGGCAACCATAACAAGAGCACCATTTTTTGTATTTAAAGTATTAATCAAAAGACTCTTCGTTCTCATTTTACACAGTTCAACGTTTCCGTTCATGTAATCAACTATGTTCATAAGGAACATGGCAACAGGACTGTCCCCTTCGCTATCAATTACTTGAGCAGTTGTTACAGCAGATGAACCGATTACAAAAATTTTTCCTGGCAGAACACTTGTACTTACAAAATTAGAAGTACTTAATTCACCTTTCTGTTCTTCTTCTACAGGTCCTGTAAATGCACTTTGGAATTTTCCTTCCAGAAGTACAGCAAGATTTTCTGCAGCAAACTTTGAAGTATCAGCAGGAGGATTCAGGTAAAGAGGATGAAGCATAATTCCACTTTCCGCAGTCCAAGATTCCTTTGAAGATTTTGCCAGAGTAGTAACTTTTACATTCTTATTATCAACAGCACCAGAAACATCAACTGAACCGTTTTGAATCATAATTACATAACCAAGATTTGCAGTAACAGGATGTTTTTTAGCCATCTGATCTTTCTGTAAAACTGGAGCCCAGTAATAGTTCAATTTTCCATACTGACCGTTATTCTGTGTATAGCAGTTCTTATCAAATACATAGTTTTTATTAACCTTTGCACCGTATGCTGTAAGAAGTTTTTCTACATTACATTCATTTGGAACAAAAGGTTCACCATATCCGTACTGTGCCTCTGGATTTTCCTTCAGTGGGTCTACAAAGAACATTACATTTCCACCGCGCATTACAAACTGATCAATTTTATACAATTCATCATCAGTAAAATCTTCTTTTGGACCATTAATTACAATTGAATTCATTCCTGCAGGAATATCTTCTTCAGCAAGATTTAAATTCTTAAGTTCATAAGATTCAGAAATAATTGTCTGGAAATTCTGTGCTGCATTTCTATCTTCTAATGACTGTTCTCCATGTCCAGTTACATAACCTACAGAAGTTACATGTGAGAATAATCCCTGAATGGCCTGATTAAGGTTTTCTTCCACTTCATCAAGACCGGCAATTGCATAACCAAAGATGATATTCTGAATCTGTAATGGTATTACCTTAAAGTTGTCCTTATATTCAAGAACAAGACCTACAGCTGCCAGTTTTTTATTTCCGTCACCATCCTGATAGTTGATTCCCTGAATTCCATAGCGATTTACAATAATAGCTGCTTCAGCTGAATCTGGTGAAAGACATTTAAAATCAATTCTGTTATCAACCTGCTTATTGATTTCATAAACCACATCTTTTACAGTTTTTTCAACCTGATTAAAACCGTTAATTCTCATTCCCTGCAATGAATCACTCAGATACAAAGTAAGACTAAGTTTTTCACCATTTTTAAGGCTGGCAAGAGAATCTGCTGTATTAATCATTTTTGAAATTTTCTTAGTAAGATTAAATTCAAATCCATTTGGACTAGTAACTGGATCTATTAAATCAATATTATCTCCATAAATAATTGCCAGACCTAAATATCCCTGTTTAAATCCAACTTCATTATTTTTAACTTCCTGAATCTGAATCTGACGCAAACCGTAATTTTGAGCCAGTTTTACATTTTCAGGCTTTTTCATGTCCATATAAGCAACTTTGAAATTTCTGTTACCAGCATTGTCATATTCTACAAGAATATCTTTTACATACTGAGCCACATTTGCATACTGAGCAGGAAGATTATCATCAAAGAAAACTCTAACTGTTAAAGGTTCTTCAAGATTTTTTACAACATTTTTACTTTCTTTTGAAAGTGAATAAGATTTCTGAGCAGTTAAATCAAAACGCTTATAAGTATTTACACCTGCAATATTCAGTAAAACTACTAAAACCAAAAACAAAACATAATCGCTGGATGAGCTTTTTAGCCACTTTATAAAATTCTTCATTTTCTGCTCCCCTATTTACGACCTTTTTCAACTTTAATTGTGCTTACAAAGAAAACCGCAGTTAAAGAAATAAAATAAATAAAATCACGAGTATCAATTATTCCACGTGAAATAGAATTAAAATGCTTATTTGCAGAAAGATAATCAACAAAAGCAACAACTGGACCTGGTATAAAAATCAGAAATGAATCAATCATTGTTAAAACAATACAGATAATAAAACCTGTAAAGAAGGCTACAATCTGATTTTTTGTGATTGATGATGCAAAAATTCCAATTGCTGTATAGCTGGCACATAAGAAAATTGCACCAATATAACCACCTGCAATTGGACCATAATCTGGAGAACCAAAAATTTCAGCTGTAACAACATAGAACAAAGTTGGAGCAATCATTACCAAAGTAGAAATCAAACTGGCCAGATATTTTCCAACTACAACCTGAGTTTCTGTTACAGGAAGAGTCATTAAAGTTTCAAGTGATCCTGATTTTCTTTCTTCAGAAAAAACTCTCATTGTAAGAGCTGGAATAAACAGAGAAAGAAAAAGAGGCATCCATGTAAAGAATTGTCTTAAATCTGCACGGTTATTTAAAAAGAATGTTGAAAAGAAAACAATTCCTGTTACAAGCAGATATAATCCTGTAACAATATAAGCAATAGGGCTTGTAAAATAAGCTCCCAATTCTCGCTTCATGATTACAAAAGCTGGATTTTTTGTTTTTGCATTACTCATTTGATGAACCTCCTGTTGTAAGTGCATGGAATACATCTTCAAGACTGTTTTTCTGGAAAGTCATTTCATAAAGTTCAAATCCACTTTCCACAAGTTTTTTTGCAATTTCAGGACGAACTTCCTTATTTCCGGTGATATTTGCAATTACATAGCCATCTTCAGTTTTCTTTACAGAAGAAATACCTTCTATTGATTTCAGCTCATTTTCAACTGCACTAAAATCACCACCAACAGAAAGTTTTACACTTTCCTGATTTCCAAAGCGTTCCTTTAATTCTCCAATAGGACTGTCTGCAACTAATTTTCCACCAGAAATAATAATTGCTCTGGAACAGATAACTTCTACTTCACTTAAAATATGTGTTGAAACAATAACTGTTCTGGTTTTTCCAATTTCACGGATAATATTTCTAACTTCTTCTACCTGATTAGGATCCAGTCCTGAAGTTGGTTCATCAAGGATGAGGATTTCAGGATCTGCCATTAAAGCATGAGCTAAGGCAACTCTCTGTCTGTTACCACGGCTGAGTTCAGAAATATTTTTACTCATAACTTCTTTTAAGCCACACTCATCACATAACTGAGGTACTTTTTCATCAGGATTCTGACCATGCATTTTTGCAATATAAACCAGATAATCTTCAACAATCATATCACCGTAAAGAGGTGCAGATTCCGGCATATAACCTATTTTCTTTTTTGATTCTACAGGAGCGTTTTGAATATCAACTCCATCAATTAAGATGTGACCTTCAGTTGGTTCAAGAAAGCCAGTAATCATTCGCATTGTTGTAGTTTTGCCAGCTCCGTTTGGTCCAAGAAGTCCAACAATCTGACCTGTTGGAATTGAAAAGCTGACATCATTTACAGCACGAAAATCCCCAAAAGTTTTTGAAACGTGGGAAAGTTCAATCATAAAAAATGCCTCCAAATTTTGTACTAATTATAAATATAATAATAAAACAACTGATATGGGAATTTGTTTCATTTGCTTTTTTTGGAAATTACAGAATATTCAGAGTATAATTGTTTCCAGTGACTGAATCAGATTTCACCCAGTTGAAAAAAAATCTGCAATTCACTATAACTATTCTCAGTTGAAAACACGGCAAAGTCTACGGAACAGCCTTACCAATTATCCTACGGGAAATTGCGTATCATTCACACAAAATCATTTTACATTTTTATTTTAACGATTACTCATGTCTAAAATTCAGGATAACTGTATGAATTTGTTTTTCAGTTCATTAATTCCTGCTCAGAAATGGTAATCACAGGAGTCTCTTTTATGAACAAATACGTTAAACGCTATTTGATTGACGCTATGAGTGGAATGGCACAAGGTCTTTTTGCCTCTTTGCTTATTGGAACTATCATTAAAACATCAGGTCAGCAGTTTTTGCGGCTAGGAACAAATCCGGTTTTCAAATTTTTAGTTGATGCCGGTAATTTTGCAACAGAAGCTCACGTTGTAGGTGCAGCAATGGCCATTGGTATTGGTTTTGCAATGGGAGTTCCAGCCCTGGTCCTTTTTTCCCTTGCTGCAGTTGGAGCTGCTGCAAACGTTACAGGAGGTGCTGGTGGTCCTCTGGCAGTTCTTATTATTGCAATCATAGCTGCAGAAATGGGTTGCCTGGTCAGCAAAAAAACTAAAGTTGATATTATTGTAACTCCAGCTGTTACAATTCTGGTGGGCGCACTTCTTACAGTTTTAACTGCCAGATACATTGGTATTGCTGCATCTTCAGTTGGAAAATTCCTTGTATGGACAACAAAACTTCATCCGTTTGTAATGGGTATACTAGTTTCAGTAGTTGTGGGAGTTGCACTTACATTACCAATCAGTTCCGCTGCAATTTGTGCTGCTTTTGGTTTAACAGGACTTGCCGGTGGAGCTGCCGTTGCCGGATGTTGTGCCCAGATGATAGGTTTTGCAGTTCTTTCTTTCCGCGAAAACCGTTGGGGTGGTTTACTTTCACAGGGCTTAGGTACAAGTATGCTTCAAATGCCAAACATCATTAAAAATCCTAAAGTCTGGCTTCCTTCAATCATCACATCTGCAATTACAGGACCTTTAGCAACCTGCGTTTTTAAAATGGAAATGAACGGGGCTGCAGTTTCTTCTGGAATGGGAACTTGTGGACTTGTAGGTCAGATTGGTGTAATTACAGGTTGGTTTGAACCAAGTGCAGTTGCAGTTACACATGGTGCAGTTGCAATTCAACCAGGTGCAATAGACTGGATTGGACTTGTTCTTATATGTTTTGTACTTCCAGCAGTGCTTTGCTGGGCATTAGGTTTACTTTTTAGAAAAACAGGCTGGATTAAAGAGGGAGATTTAGCTTTAAATTAAGGTCCATTTTCAGGATTTCAGGCCAGTGCCTTTTCCTACTCGCAATTCACTGCTTGCTGACGCTCGGTGCTCTACGCAGCAAAGCTGCTATCCAGTTTTTTCAAAACTGGCGCACTCTGCTAACGCAGCCAGTTCATTGCTCGGGCCAGGTGGAATTTTCAATGAATAATTCCGCCTTCCTCATTTCTAATTCACTAAAATTTTCCACCACCTAAAGAAAAACTCAATCTTACTGCCACATCAGGAGCAGTTTCAAAATCTTTTACAGTTACATAAGGTCCAATTCCCATTTTTAACGTTGAAATTGGAGTGTAGTACAACAGTGCAGAAAAAGTAGCTGTATTAAACAGAGAAATAACTTGAGCCTTCACCTGTTCAATAGATTCTTCAAATTCAGCAGGTACTTCATATACAATACTGTCTCTGCCAAAATTCATCATACCAAAAATTGCAGCCGTTACATCTCTTGTTCCAAATACCCTGCCAAAATTAGCTGCTAAAGCAATATTATGCCCCTGGGTAAATCCTGGAACATCAATTTTTATTCTGGAAGTCTGTCCCAAATATGAAACAGTTTTATCAATATCAACTAAACGGTCTACACTATTACCATCATAATAATATTGAGCTGCAAGTGTAATTAAAGGAGTTTTCCAGTTATATAAACCACCTATAGTAGCCTGAAAAATATTTGTTTTATCTTCATACCATTTAGTACTGTTTTCCCACTCAAAAGCACCGCCATATTGGTAAACACCTTCGCCAAATAATCCAAGGTTTCCAATACTACCGGAAGCTGTAAGCATAGCTTTAGGTGCATGTTCATATTTCCAGAAAGCACCGGCACCTAATTCCCAGCCACCAATCACAAAATCATATTTTCCGGCCAAAGCAGTATATTTTGCAAAACTGGAAACTGTACCTGTTGTAATAAAATCAGTATCTGGAATTACATAAAGCCACAAACAGTTTTGAGTATTTGGAAAAACAATCTGTGTTCGTAAATTTAAAGCTCCATCAACCTGTGCGTCTACATCTTCAGGATCAATAGAAGTTGTATTTATCATGTCACTTACAGGACTAAAGAAGTAACCGGTACCCCATGTAACTGTATGCAACCCAAAACGGAAAAAAGCAGTTTCACCAATATTAAAATCTGTAAAAAGTTCCTTTACTTTAAGAAAATCTGTAACACTTGTAGTTGTCTTTACACCCACAGTAACAGGAATTTCTGTCAACACAGATAAAATACCATTAATCATGGGATCATCAGATTCTGGATATATCTCTCCCATTTTCATAGAAAGACATTCACTGGAAGATGCAGCTGTACTCTGGAAAGGATAAGCCAATCCAAATTTAGAATACATTCGTAAATTCTGATTTGGTCTTGCATCAATTGTAAGATATGCACTTACTTCTGGTGTTAAAACTGTTTCTGAAAGATAATCTCCAAAACTTTTTTCATCTTCTGAATAAAGTACAGTGTTTGTTGTAATTGAAGTTGTAAAACTGCCACCTGTTTTTACACTTCCATCCTGAAAAAGAATACCTTTTTTTAAGTCAGCATTTGCAACTGATTCATTTTCATTTACTTCCAGTTCTACAATTCCATCGTCATCAAAAAAGTCATCATCAGCACTTCCAGACAAATCTTCATCGGAAACTTGAGCATTTACACTAAAACCAAAAATACCAATTACAAAAAGAAAACTAATTAATTTATTTCTTTTCATCTGCTTCTCCTTTAAAAACTTCGCGTTAGTGGCGAGCCAGGATGGCGAGTATACAAGTTTATGAAGTGCAGAGCACGAAATACGACCGGTCAAGGCACGCGTACGCTTAAAGCCTTGACTTCGCCGTTTTTAGGGTTTGTAATAAATCCTAAATAAACTTGGTGATAAAAATTACACGGACGTAATTTTTATCACGTCTCCTGAAAATGCTAATTCAAACCTTCCAGATATGCCTTTGTAAAAATACGGTCTGGAAGATTATCAAAATTCAATTCTGACATAATCATCTGTGTATTTTCGCCAACATTTAATTCATCTCTGGTAACAATCTGGGTTGGAACATAACCTGCAGGAACTTTTGTGTACTTTGGAAGTAAAGTTGTACTCATTAATCTGTCTGACCCGGAAAAATTTTCCTGCTTTAACATTAAAGGAATATCTTTTCTGATGTAATAACGAGATTTTGCATAGGCAGGCTCATTTGTAGTTGCCTTTACACTTACAATGTAAACTTCAAATTTTCCAAGTGTGCCTTCTTTTAAATCTTCAATAGCATAATTTTTACGGATATCTCTGTCACTTTTATCTACATCTGAAACTTTCAAATCAGAATCACCAAGAGCATCTTTTATTGAAGTATGTGTAAATTTTCTTGAAATTGGATCATAAGCCCACAGATTATCTCCATCCATTAAATATCCATTTCCTTTATCAGCTTCAGGAAAAAGCTGAACCATTGTCATAAGTTTTTTATCAGTTCTCTGGAAAATTTTATACTGCAGATTTTCTTTTGGTTTATTAGGTTTTTCTACAACTAAAGAAATTGTTGCCGAATAATCTCCATGGTATGCAAGTACATTGTCTGCAGATTCAAGAATTTTGTAGGCTTTTTCTGTTTCATCAGCAGAAACTTCTGCAAAAAGCATAGCAGCTATACAAAGTAAACCTGCAACTGCTAAGAATTTCTTTTTCATTTTTTTATCACACCTCCTTCGTACTATTACTTTATAGTTCTAAGTGCTTCTGCCGGACTCATTTTTGCAGCTTTTTTTGCACTGCTTCTTACAGCTAAAGTTGTCAAAATAATTAATAGTATGTACTGAAGTATTATTGTGCCAAAAGAAAGCTTAAAAGTAAAATGTCCTTTATAAAGGAACATAGACATTGCTTCACTATGCACTGGAATTACATGTACAATTCCCATTATTAAAATAGACAAAAGCATTCCTACAGCGGCACCCAATACACAAAGAATTATTGCTTCATAGGTAAAGACTTTTCTTGTATCTTTTCCTTCCATTCCTAAAGCACGCATTGTTCCAATTTCACGAATACGTTCATACAAAACCATTCTGTAAGTATTTGAGACACCAACCATTACAATTAAAAGAATTACAAGAAGAATTACTGTTGATACAGTGTGAACAATTGACATTACAGTTTTTAATGCTGGAATTTCATCATTCAATGTTTCAACACCGTATTTTGTACCTTCCCACATTACATCTTTTGAAGTGAACTGTTTGTCTATTCCCTTTCCAATATTTGCAGGATATTTTTTTGCAGCCTCAAGTCTGGAACTTACATTTTTTCCATCAGCACGAATCATTGCTTCAAGCTGATTTGCAACCTTTGTCTGTTCATTTTTATTTTTCAAGTAAATTGTAAAAGCTGAATAACCTCCTTCAGGAATTTCAACCAGCTGATTTATGGTTTCAATATGAGCAAAAAGTTTTGCTGTATCTACAAGAGAATTAGTCTTTGTGATGGCAGCAATTTTAAAATCTGCTACAGTATTCTGACCATAAATAGTTGTAGTTGTAAAAATTACTTCATCTCCAATTTTTAGATTCAAATTTTCAGCAACTTTTGTATTAATGATTAATGCCTGTGGATCAGCAAAATTTTCTTTTGAACCTTCTACAATCTGCAGCGATTCTAAAAAGTCCTTTTCATCAAGATCACGACCATAAATGCTAGTCAGACTTTTTTTACCGTTAAAAATTAACTGTCCACCGGAAAGTGTATAACAGGAAATATTTTTATACTTAATGTTACTCTTTTCTACAAGATTTCTTACATATTCTTTGTCACGAACAATATTTACCAATTGAGCTTTTCCATCTGGAAGTGAAGAAGGAATTTTTTCATACCCTGCAAGAAGAACAGTTCCACCTGCAATCTGAGTAATCATATTTTCCATATTTTCAACCATACCTGAAGTAAATCCATCAATAAATGTTACAACTAAAAAACCAAAAGCTATTGCCAGTGCAAGAATAGCATTACGTCTTTTCTGGCGGGTAAGATTTTTTACTGATAATTTTAAAGTCCCCTTCATCTACCTTCTCCTAATAAAAAGTCAAGAAGATTGTTTCAACAATCGATTGACTTTTTACGCTGTTCCGTAATGTAATGAGGAACAGCAGTTCAAAAAAAAGTTTGCAACGCAAACTTTAGTAATATAAAGCCGCGCTATTTTAGCGGTTTTATATTACACCTCCTTATGTTAGCGACAACGCAGGGAGGCGTTGAAAAAGCAGTTTTTGATACAACGTAGCAACAAACTGCAGTGATAAAAAATACACGGAAGTATTTTTTATCACACCTCCTTATTTAATGCTTTTAATGGTGTAATTTTTAATGCGGAACTTACAGGATAAAGATTACTGATAATACTTCCTGCAAGTGCAATTAAAACTGTCATTCCAATAATTTTAACTGTAGGTCTGAACTGAAGAAGTCCACCACCAAGAATCATCTTTGCAATTGAATTTGTAATAGTAATATTCAATGAATTAAAAATTTTCATAATAATAAATGCAAGAATTATTCCAATAACTGAAGAAACCAATGTAAGGAACAGGCTCTCCGTAAAGAAAAGTTTTCTTACAAAAGACTTTTCAGCTCCAATAGCGCGCATTGTTCCTATCTCACCTGTTCTTTCTATAACAGAAACAGTCATTGTATTCATGATGATAATAAAAACTACAACTGCAAGAATAATTATGAGCATATTAAATACAATTCCAATTCCTTCTACTGTGTATGCATAAGAACCGGCTGCATTTTTCCAGTCCTGAATCTGAACATTTAAATCCTGTTCTTCACACTGTTTTTTTAATGTCTTAATAGTTTTTTCAGTCTGAGAAGGATGATTTAATTTAAGAAGAATATAATGCCATGCACCATCATCAGTTTTGTTCAATTCATCACGTAAAGTTGTATCTCCAAGGATAGAGTCAAAATCTGCTGCAGAACCTAAGAAAGTATCATCCTCATCAATATCACCAAAAAAATCATCATCAGAATCACCGAATAATTCATCTTCACTCATGGAAGAAAGATTAAGATTTACATTTTCAGGTAATTCCTGAGAAAAAGATGAACCATAAGTCAAATCTGCAAAAGATCTGGCTAAACCTGGATTACAGTAAATAATCTGGAACATTGCAGAATTTTCATTAGATGGCTTAAATATCCCGGAAATTTTCCCTTCACGAATAATTCCCTTTGTATTTGCACCGGCTATTAAAATTGTATCACCAATATTTAATTCAGCTTTATATAAAGATTCAAAAGCTCGTTTTACACGAGTATCAACCATAACTTCATTTGTATATGGAGCAGGATATGTTCCTTCTACAAAGTTGATTCCACTAAAAGTTTTCCAGTAAGTTTCATCTTCTCCGGCAAAAAGCATTGAAACCGGCATATCATCAAAACCAAGATCATCACGGTCTAAAATTTCATCAATATCAATTTCCAGACCTTTTGCTACAATAACCATGGCAGAAATCAATTTTGTCTGACTTTTTACGTCTTCAGTTTCATCTACAATTTTCTGAACTTTTTCTAAATCAGGAATTGCAGGAATCTGGGGAATAGTTCCCGTCATATTTGAAGACTCCACTCCAAAAATTTCAATTCTGTCACCTTTTTCAGGTTTTATTGAAATAGCAATATCACCTGTGTAATTTGCCCTAAAGTCTTTTTCCAGACCACGATTTACTGATTCAAGAAATGAATTCCCAAGAATTACAATGGCAACTCCAAAAATCAAAAATAAAGAAATAATGATTGTCTTTGATTTATGTTCCTTTAGATTCCGAATGGCCAGTTTGAATATTTCTTTCATCTTTCCACCTGTTTCTGAATTACATAAACATCTGAACCAGTTTTGTATTCATCATTAATAATATTTCCATCAAGAATATGCAAAACATGATCACACATATCAACAATTCTAGAATCATGTGTTGAAAAAATAAAGGTTGTCTGCAAATCAGGATCTTTATTCAGAGATTTCATTAAAGATAAAATCTGCTGTGAATTAACAGAATCCAGGTTTGCAGTTGGCTCATCTGCCAAAATAACCGGAGCTTTTGTTACAAGTGCACGGGCAATTGCAACACGCTGGCGTTGTCCACCAGAAAGTTCAGTTGCCTTATGCTCTTTCCATTCTGTAAGTCCAACTTTATCAATAAGGTAATCAATCCATTCTTTTTTCTGCTCTTTTGTAAAATCATCTACAGTGCTTTTTGATGCTGGATTTTTTGATTCCAATAAAAGAGGAAACTCAATATTTTCATAAACATTTAAAACCGGAATAAGATTAAAAGTCTGAAAAATAAAACCAAGATGAGAACGGCGCAAAGCAGTAATACGCTTATCAAGTTTTGGAGGTATAGAATCTCTGACCTTCATTTTTTTATCAGCACCAGAAGAAATCCAGCGGGTATTTTTAACCTGCGCATCAGCAAGATTTACACCTTCGTAAACATCTGTATCACCAATAATTATTTTTCCTGCAGTAGGAACATCAATAAGTCCCACCATATTCAATATAGTAGATTTTCCAGAACCAGAAGGACCTGAAATTGCTGCAAATTCGCCTTTTTCTATACTAAATGAAACACCCTTTACTGCTTCAATAGACTGCTTTCCCATTGGATAAGCTTTGTGAATATCCTGCAATGTAACAACCGCCATAAAAATCTCCTAGAAAAAAGTCAAGAAGATTGTTTCAACAATCGATTGACTTTTTTACGCTGTTCCGTAATGCAATGAGGAACAGCAGTTCAAAAAAAAAGTTTGCAACGCAAACTTTGGGTAAGATAAAGCCGCGCTATTTTAGCGGGTTTATCTTACACCTCCTAGTTTTTTATAATAATTAAACTAAATTTTTTTTTATGAAAATACAAGCAAATTAATATTTACTCTGAATATTTCTTCTATAAAAAAAATAGAAATAAAACAAAATAAACAATCCCATAACCATAGTTATGCAGACGGCTCACTGAGCTGCCTTGTTTTTTTACAAAAAAATATAAAATTATTGTATGATAAGAATTGAGGTAAAGGAAATGTCAAAAACAGAAGTTTTTAAGAAATTCGGTCCGATTCAAATTGATGATGCTCGTATCAATGAAACTTGTAATGCCTATTTTAAATGGAAAGATTTGAATACATATATTTCAAATTGCAGTCATCGTGGAATAAATATGCCTGATGCAATAAGCGAACCGATGGGTTGTTATTGTTTAAATTTAATTTGGAATCGTGGAGATGAAGTTGGAGATGCTACAAATCCT
>JALEPQ010000104.1 GCA_022768685.1 Spirochaetia bacterium | reverse complement strand
ATGAGCATAATAAGATGAAATCTGATTGTGCTCAAACGGCTGAGTCAAGGGCGAAGAACGAAGTGTCCCTTGACCAGACGTATGATCATTTTGCCAGTGGTGATGGAAAGTTTATCTGTGGAATGTATGGAATCTGTATTGATTCAGGGAGTATGATAGAATCAGACTCCCTGAAAACGGCTGAGTCAAGGCCGAAGAGCGGAGCGTGCCTTGACCAGACGTACAAAATTCCAGAAGGACCAGGATTCTTCAAATATATGATAGCAGATGATTATGTTCCTGGCCGCGAGTATCCAGAAAAGTTTACAACTGAAGTTATTCCTGAAAATACATGGGCAGTATTTCCTTGTAAAGGCCCCATGCCAAAAGCTTTACAGTCAGTAAATGAAAAGATTTTCAGTGAATGGCTCCCACAAAATCCTGATTACGAGGTAGCAGGAAAGTACAACATTGAAATGTATACAGATGCTTCCAAATATCCAAAAGGAACAGCAGACGAAAATTATTATACAGAAATCTGGATTCCGGTAAAAGCAAAATAAAAAGTGGAACGGAATATAACCCTTGTTCTTTTGCAACCTGTCCTTTGAATAGACATGTGCAATATTTGTGCTAAAATAAAAAAATTAAAGCTGAATGATTCAGCATGACAACATTTTTAGGAGTGTGGATGCTTAAATCTACAAAGAATTGGTTCATTGTTTAGAATCCGGGAGTTGCTGAACCTTAGTTTAGGTTAGTAACAGACGACATCTCCAGGTAGTTGGTCAAAAATCAAATATTTGGCGATATATACAATGAACAATTATTCAATCCGCGTTGAAGAAGAACGCGATTATCTGGCTGTAGAAAGTCTCGTACGTGAGTCTTTCTGGAATGTTTACAGACCTGACTGCCGTCAGGCAGACCAGACTGCCGTCAGGCAGACCTGACTGCACAGAACATTATGTTCTGCATCATTTACGAAACGGTCCTGATTTTATTCCTGAACTTGCATTTGTCATGGAAGTTGACGAAAAAATCATCGGACAGAATGTATTTTTAAAAACTCAGATTACAAAGAATGACGGGTTTACACAAATGAAAATGAAATCCGTCAAACGGCTGGGTCAAGGGCGAAGAACGAAGTGTCCTTTGACCTCGGCATTAAATATTAGGTAGACAGAAGACATATTATTGTAAGTAAACCAATAAATATTACTGTATAAAAAATGAATCAGTTTTACGGTAGTTTATATTCATTATCAGACCTATGGAAATCATTGCTGTTAATAATGAAGAACCTCCATAAGACATAAACAAAAGCGGAATACCAGTAATGGGCATTATACCCATAACCATACCAATATTAATAAAGAAATGAAAAATGAACATTCCCAAGATTCCTGAAGCTATGTAAACTCCATATTTGTTAGTAGCTTTATTAATTAATAAAATAATTTTTACAAATATTGCAAAATACAAAAGTATAATTACAAGGCCTCCGAAAAATCCAAATTCTTCAGATAAAATACTAAAAATAAAGTCGGTGTGCTGTTCAGGTAAAAATCGATAATGACTTTGTGTACCCTGTAAATAGCCCTGTCCAAAGGCGCCGCCAGAACCAATTGCAATTTTAGATTGAATAATGTTCCATCCAGCACCCAAAGGATCTTTATTTGGATTCATAAAGATAATCAAACGCATAATTTGATAATCTTTTAAAACTTTACCAACAGCAAAAGAAAAGATTAAAGCCAGAGTAATAATTGAAAAGAAATAAGTAATCCAGAAAATATATTTTGGTCCGTGGAAATATTTACGGATAATAAATCCAAGACTTGTAATCAAAAACATTGAACCAATCAATATTAAACTTAATTTTTTATCTGTTAAAATTGTAATTACAGTCAGAGGATTTGAAGAAATTTCAGCATTCCAAACTGGTAAAATTGCAAAAACAATTGTTAAAATTCCAAAAAGTAAAAGATATGTAAGATAAATTAATGGTATACCAGCCATAAAACACATAAAAAAGAAAATTGGAATGTAAACACTGGCTGTACCTAAATCTGGTTGAATTAAGATTAAGAGGACGGGTATCATCAAAATCAAAATAGAAAATAAAAATCTTTTAATTTGATTCATATTTTCAGATTTCTTTAAAAAGTCTGAAAAATATAAAATGTAAATTATTTTTCCAAATTCAGAAGGCTGAATTCTATAATCACCAATTCCAATCCAGCTTACAGCACCGTTGGATTCATGACCGAATATTCTAGTATAAATCAAAAGTAAAATTAAAATTCCATACAGATAAATTGTAATAGATTCTGATCTTCTGTAATCATACAAGGTTGTCAAACTCATCAACATTAAACCTATGGAAGCAAAAATTATCTGTTTGATATAGGCATTAGAAACTGAAACTCCTGTGGAATTGACACTGGATGAATAAATAAACATTACACCAATAGAAATAAGAATTAGAACAATGAGAATTAAAACATAATCAAACTTTGCAAAAAATCGATTTTTCACTACTCCACTCTCCTATTCCTGTCTGCCCACAGCCTTTCTAAGATTTTGAAATCCAAGGGTTTTTATTGCTTCATCATATGTTTGATTATTAAAAATTCCCTGAATAATAATATTTGTACAATATGGAGCCCACCATTCCCAGGTATTAACAGCTTCTACAATTGTTGCAACGCAAATTCTATCCTCTGGAGGGGCATCATAAGGGGCATATGCAACAAGCCAGGAATGCCAGTGATTTTTATCTTTTGAATTTTTATATTGATCAACTTCGGCAGTACCAGTTTTAAATGCTATTTGAACGCTTTTATTTCTCATAGGAATAATTGCAGAACCGTCAGTAGCAGTATATCTTAAGGCTTCCTGTAATTCTTTCCATACAAAATTATCAATCGTAGATTCTGTTAAAATTTCAGGCTGAATTTCTTTAATTATTTCATTTGTAACTGAATCTCTAATTTCTTTTAATAAATGAGGTTTGTAAATTTTACCTTCGTTAGAAACCATGGCAATCATATCGGCAAGCTGTAAAGGTGTTGCTTCCATATATCCCTGTCCAATAGAACATGACATTGTATCACCACCAAGCCAACGTTCATGGAATCTTTTTTCTTTCCATTCTGCGGTTGGTACAAGACCTGCAACCTGACTAGGTAAATCGATTTGAGCACTTTTTCCTAAACCAAATTCACGGGCGTAAGAAGCAATTTTTTCTATACCAAGATAATCTTTTCCAATTGTCCAATAATAAACATCACAAGATTGGGCAAGTGCATTTCTTAAATCCAGCCAGCCGTGACCTGGAGGTAAAACGTGACAATGGTAAAGATGATTACCATAAGACATAATACCTTTACATTCTACAGGTTTATTACTTGGAAAAGCGTCTTCCTGAAGCATTGCAGCTGACATAATGATTTTAAAAGTAGAAGCTGGAGGATAAGATAACTGAACAGCCCTGTTGATTAATGGTTTTGATGTATCATTTAACAATTTTGAATATTCACTTCCAGAATCATCAGAAGAGAATATATTTGAATCGAAATAAGGATAAGAAACCATAGCAAGAACTTCACCAGTGGAAGGTTTTAAAACTACAGAAGCACCTACTCTGTCCCCTAAAGCTTCTTCAACAAGCTTTTGAATATCAGAATCAATTGTAAGAACAAGATTGTTTCCCATTTTAGGCTGTTTTACAACAGGTGTATCAGAAATAATTCTTCCGTGAACATCAACTGTGGACATTTCCTGACCAGGAGTTCCCTGTAATAAAGCATCATACTGTTTTTCTATTCCAGTTTTACCAACAATACTATTATTTGTATAACCTTTATTATAAAGTACAGTTACTTCTTCCTGAGTAATATCACCAACATAACCAACAATATGAGAAAGTGATTCTGTATGAAGATAATTTCTGATTGGTTTTGACCCCCAGCTGACACCAGGTAAATCAATTTTATTTTCTGCAATATTTGAAATCACACTAAAAGAAACGTTTGATTTTATTTGAACTGTTGTGTAAGACCTTCGTATATTTTTTGGAATTTTTTTATCAACAGCGGCCTTACTTATTCCAAGAAAACTTGCAAGTTTTGCAGTAACTGTATCATATTTTCCAGCAGGAATTTCTGCAGGAGTAACAAAAACCGCAAAAGATTCTGTATTAATTACCATAGGAAGATTTGCATTGCGGTCAAAAATTTCACCTCGCTGAGCTGGAATTATAGTTACCTGACTGGAAATCCTCTGTGACTGGCTTCTATATTGATCACCATTTAAAATTTGCAGAGAAAACAAGCGAATTACATATAAAATGAGAAAAAGAGTAATAAATGCAAAGATAAATATTAATTTTGTCTTTTTTGAAAAACTGAATGATTCTTTATTATGCATTATTCATCTTATCCTTTGTTGTAATAACAGAAAGAGTATTTCTAAACAAGCCTAAAAACTTAAACACAAAAGGAGAAAGTAGACTGTTTACAATAAATTCAAATAAGAATTCATAAGAAACAAAACTTGTTACCAAAACAGAAACATTTGGGAATAAAAGAGAAACAATATGAATTAAAAGATGCTTGACAATTGTAGCAATTCCCACAGTAAACATTGGCATTATGAAACCGGTAGCTATTAATGTTTCTGAAAAAAATCCATAAACATAACCGATTATTGTTCTAATTAAACAATTAAAACCGAAAGGAACTCCGGTAATAAAATCTAAATAAAGACCGGAAATAAAGCCGCTTGTAACTCCGATTGTTTTTCCATTTAACAAAGAAAAATATACAGAGCAAATTAAAACAAAATCTGGAATAACAAAAAGGAAATTTATATTTGACAGAATTGAACTTTCAGCAATCGAAACACAGAATAAAATAAAAGAACTTAATAATATTGACTTTGCCATTATTCCCTACTCCTTTGTATTTAATTCCTTTTGATTTACGATAATTACATTTTCAAGACGTCCAAAATCCAAAATTGATTGTAATTCTATGTTTAATGAAGAGTTGTAATCCAAAACAGTAATTTTTGAAATTGTTCCAATTGGAATATCGCGCATATAATTATCGTTTTCACCGGAAGTAACAATAATATCTCCAATACTTAACTGATCTAAAACACGTTTACGAATGTACTGAAGATTTAATGGTTTATCCTGACTTCCAAGTCCATTAACAAGACCTAAATCACGAGTATTTTGAATTCTTGCAGAAACAATATTATCTACACTGTAAATTGGTATTACCTGGCAGGTAAAAGTTCCAACCTGAATCACTTTTCCTACAAGTCCATGATTTCCATTTTGAATTGCAATTACAGGCATATTCTTTTTTATGCCGTTTACAACCCCTTTATCCAAAGTTAAATAGGAATAAGCATTGTCTAATTCACGGGAAATTATTCTTGCAGGTATATTTTTTTCTTCCAGAGATTCTGAAAAACCCAATTGTTCTTTTAATCTGGCATTTTCTTTTAAAATGTCAGCGTTTGTTCTCTTCATTGATTCATAATTTTCTAATTTCAAAAGTAAATCATTATAATCACTTTTTAACTGTCTTAATTCTTTTACAGCCTTAAAAGTATCTCTTGTACCAGTGATAACATAATTTACACCTTTATCAATTGTAGAAAAGAAAGAGAAACCTATTTTCTTGAAATTTAAGACAAAAGAACCTGAAGAAAATCCAAGTAATACACCTGAAATCAAAATGAGTAGAACAAATAAAAAATCAGAAAATTTAAATCTGAAAGAAAATCGCTTTTTTTTTGCCATAAGTTAATCGTCTTTCAAATAAAATTATATATTTAAATTGTCGTAAACTGATTGTTCAGAAGACATATCCTTAAACAAGGCAAAGGCTTTTCCTGCACCAATTGCAACACATTCAAGAGGTTTTTCTACAACAAAAACAGGAACACCAGTTTCTTTTGAAATAAGTGTATCAAGTTTTCTGAGCATAGAACCACCACCAGTCATTACAATTCCCTTTTCCATAATATCTGCGGCAAGAGAAGCTGGAGTTTCGCTCAAAACAATTTTTATTTCTTCTACAATTTTTGTAACTGGCTCTTTAAGAGCTTCACGAACTTCAACACTATCAATTTCCATACGGCGAGGAAGTCCTGTAATTGCATCAGTTCCCTTTAATTCCATTTTTTCAATTGTTTTTTCTGGAGCAGCATTACCAATCTGAATCTTAAGTCTTTCTGCAGCTGTTCTTCCAATAATTAGATTATGGTGCTGGCGGATATGTTTTTCGATAGCCTCATCAAACTTATCTCCACCAACTCTGATTGAGTGAGTAACAACCATACCACCCAGAGAAATTACAGAAACTTCAGCAGTTCCACCACCAATATCACAAATCATATGACCAGCAGCTTCAAAAATTGGAATATCAGCACCAATTGCAGCAGCTAGACTTTCTGTAATAACATTTACTTCTTTTGCACCAGCATTCATTGCAGCTTCAATTACTGCTCTTCGTTCAACTTCTGTAATGCAAGAAGGAATACCAATTTTCATTTTTACAGATTTTATAAACTGATGACGTGGAATAATTTTTGAAATAAAATATTTAATCATTTTTTCAGTGCTATCAATATCAGAAATAACACCGTCCTGTAATGGTCTGATTGCTATAATTTCGCCAGGAGTTTTATCCAGCATTCTTTTAGCCTGCTGTCCTACAGCAAGTATTCTTTTTGTACCTCTTTCAACTGCGATAACAGAAGGTTCATCTATTACGATACCTTTATCTTTGACATAAATTAAGGTATTACAAGTTCCTAAGTCAATACCTACTTCAGTAGAAAATTTATCTAAAAATGCCATTTATGACCTCCCATCGACATTTCAATACTTTATTATATCAGTTTTCTTGTAATTTTTGTAGTGCTCCAGAATGATTTAATTGAAGTTTCAATGCTTTTAACCATTCTGAACGAGCCGCAACCAAGGTTCCCTTCTTTTCGTGAATTAAACCAAGTCCATAATGGGCATCAGCAGAATTTGGATTCATTTTAAGGATTTCATCAAATTCCTTTTGAGCGGAATCTAAATCATCCTGTTCAATATAAATTTGACCCAGTAAATTTTTGCTCTTTACTACCAATTCATCATTTGAACTATTTTTTTCGACTCTATACAAATACTGTTTTGCAGCACCATATTCCTTTTGAGTATAATATTGTTCAGCTATACATAACAGCAGATAATCTGATTCTCTGACCAATAAAGCTTCTGTAAAAGCTGAAATACTTTCTTTTGTCATTCCCAAAGAAGCATAACTTAAGCCTAAATATTCTGAAATATCGTCAGCAACATAACCGGCATCTTTTGCCATTTTCAAATATTTTACGGCAAGATCTGCATAATAATGTGTTGTAATTGTATTTTTATAAAAATATGCACAACCAAGCATATAATAAAGTTGAGGGATGAGTGATTTACTTGCATTATAAAGGGCAATCCTCATATTATTAATACTGTCGTCAAGATAAGACTGAGAAGCTTGTGTATCTGTTTGAGCTTGAGCAAGGAAAAAACAAGCGTAAGAATAATAAGTTAAAGCTGTGTTGTTATAAGGATTATTCTGCAGGTAGATTTTTGATAATTCATACACTTTTGTGTAATCATATTCATTCCAGGCATTTTTTATTGTTTTTATTGTAATATGAGTATTATTGTAACGATTAATAAAGAATTGAACTGTTAATAAAATTATTAAAATAAGTAATAAAGATGAAAAAAATATGATTCCTCTTCTTATCCAGGGATTTTTTCTTCTTGCAGAATTAGAATTTTCACTTATTTTATAATTACTCATAATCTATCTTCAAAATAAACAGATGGGACAATAAGCCGGGTTCTGTCTTTTATTTAAGAAAACCTAAATAAAATTAACCATCTATCCAAGATTTCTGTTACCAGAAAACTTTAGCGATCTACCCGCAGTATTGCTCGGATACAAATTACTGCTGCTTAATCTTGCTCCAAATGAGGTTTACAAGCCATAATTGTTACCAATTATGCGGTGGTCTCTTACACCACCTTTTCACCCTTACCTGAAACCTTCAGGCGGTACAATTTCTGTTGCACTATCTGTCATTAAAAGAACTTTACAAGCTTATTATACCCTTTAACTTGCGTTAGAAATACAAAACTTATGCAGTTTTCTTTTAATGCCCGGTTATTATCCGGCATTTTTTCCGAAGGAGCCCGGACTTTATCTCATAATTATATCTTATCATCAGGATATAACTAAGCGGTTAAATCCCATCTGTATAAAACCAATACAAAAATTTAAACGCTTAGACATAAAATATGGCTAAGCGTTTAGAGGAATATTGAGCGAATTACTTTATAAAAGAACTAGTCTTCGTCAGAATTTTCCTCATCATCAGAATCGTCAGAATCACCTAAATCATCTTCATCGTATTCATCTTCATCATCTTCATTTTCTTCTGATTCATCGTAGTTTTCGTCATCTTCATCTACTGATGTGTATTCATCATCGTCGTCGTCATCATCATCATCAAGGTCAGCCAAAGAACCAGAAATATTGAAGTTGAAACTTGCATTTTCCTGTTCTGTTTCAGGAACTTCTTCGTAATACAAGATTCTACTACAATAAGGACAGAAATTGATTGATTCTCCTTCACGAACAATATTTGCAAACTGTGCAGGAAGAATCATGTGGCAACCAGAACAAACGCCATTCTTTACTGAAACAATACCTTCTGAGTTTCTCTGTATAATTCTTTCGAATTTGAAGATAATTTCCTGATCCAAATTTGGAGTAATTTGATTTTCTTTAGCTTTTAATTCTTCAAGTTTTTCTTTATAACCATTAATTTCATTATCTAATGTGCTCTTACTTGCAGCTAAATCTGACTCCTGGAAGTTGATTTCTCCTTCCTTATTTTTAAGCTGTTCGTTTAAATCAGTAAGTTTCTTTTCCTGATGCTGTAAATCACGTCTTAAATCAGTTTCTCTTGCAGTAGCTTCGTTAATTTGTTTTTCCAAAGCTTCATATTCACGGTGAGTAGTAATGTTATCCATTCCCTTTTCACCTTCTTCTCTTGATTTTACGGCAGCTTCCAAATCAACTCTTAATTTAAGAACTACGTCTTTTACCTGATCATATTCAGAGTTGATAGCAATATATTCCTTTTTTGAACGAGCTAAAGCTTCATCCTGAACCTGTAACTGTTTAGGAGCGTTTTCAACCTTTTCTTCCAAAGCATATTTTTCTACCAGGATTTTCTGTAAGCTTTTCAAATTTTCAAAAGTTTCTGCAATTGTCATATTATTCCCCATCTACAAATATCATAAAATTATATATTAAATAAAAAAATTAGTCTATCATTGCAAAATTTGTCAGCTAATTTTCGATATAATCTCTTAAACCATTAGCTCTTCTTGGATGACGAAGTCTTCTTAAAGCTTTTGCTTCAATCTGACGAATACGTTCACGAGTTACATCAAAATAAAGACCAACTTCTTCAAGTGTTAATGAATAACCATCTTCAAGACCAAAACGCATCTTAAGAACTTCCTGCTCTCTTGGAGGTAAAGTATTCAGAACTGCACGCAGCTGTTCCTGAAGTAAAGTAAATGCTGTTTGTGAAGCTGGATTTTCAACTTCTTTATCTTCAATAAAGTCTCCAAGGATTGAATCTTCTTCCTCACCAATTGGAGTATCAAGAGAAATTGGTTCACGGGCAACATTTTTTACCTGTTTTACTCTTGAAACAGGCCATCCTAACTGCTGGGCAATTTCCTCATCTGTTGGTTCACGGCCAAGTTTCTGCATAAGCTGACGACTTTCGCGAACAACTTTGTTAATTTGTTCAATCATATGAACTGGAACACGAATAGTTCTTGCCTGATCAGAAATTGAACGGGTAATTGCCTGTCTAATCCACCAGGTTGCATAAGTTGAAAATTTAAATCCTTTTCTATATTCAAATTTTTCAACAGCTTTAATAAGACCAATATTTCCTTCCTGAACCAAATCAAAGAAATGAAGACCGCGGTTTGTATATTTTTTTGCAATAGAAACAACAAGACGCAGGTTAGCATTGATTAATTTATTCTTGGCTTTTTCCATCATTACACGGCCACTTTCGATATTCGAAGCCATTTTTAAAATTTCTTCTACGCTGTTTTCAAATTCATATTCAAGTTTATGAAGTTTACGATCAATTTTCTGAATCTGTGTATATATTTCACGGATCTCATCAGCACTCATATTGAGTTCTTGTTCCAATTTTACAGCCTGACTTCTTATAGAAATCTTACGACCTAAATTACGAAGCTCAGAAGCATTGGAGATTCTTAACTCCTTCATCTTTTTTTCTTGTTTCTGATGATATTCTTCAATTTTGATTGTTGCTTCGCGATATTTCTGTGTGAATTTATCAAGTTCTTCAGACTGAATATCTACTTTCTGAAGTTCTGGAAGAATTATATTTCTTAATTCAACAAGCTGAGTATTCTGAAAAATTACACTCGAAGGTTCAGCTTCAAACAACTGTTTTTTAAGAACCATGTACTGTTTCATTTCTGCAAGTACTGGTTTAATGTATTCTCCGTAACAAGACTTAAGACGTCTTTTATCAGCCATTTCTTCGTTGATTTCTTTTCTGGTTTTTCCAGGTTCATGAATATCAATACGAGTGAATGCTTTTTGTGCAATTGCAAAAAATTCAGGAATCATTATTCCAGAATTTTTAATTACATCTTTAATAATATTATTTCCTTCTTCCATCTGTTTAGAAAGTTCAACTTCCTGTTCAGCTGTAAGAAGATTTTCGCGACCAATTTCTCTTAAATAAAGTCTAATAGGATCATCAACATTAGAATCTTTGTCACCGTTGATTAATTTATTTTTGGAAGCCTTTTCTGCTTTTTCGATTTCAGAAACAGTTTCGTCTTCATCACCGTCATCATCTTCGTTATCGAGAATTAATTCATCTTCATCTTGCTCATCTACAACATCCTCATTTTCTGCTCCAATAATGTCAGTTTCAATAAGCTGGATCTTCTTTTCATTCAAGACTTTTAATAAACTTTCCATTTCTGGAGAATTAACAAAATCCTGACCAAGTAAATCTGTAATTTCTTCCCACGAAATTGTAGACTTATTCTTTGCAAACTCAACAACTTTGTTTACAATTTCATCAGATACCTGTACTTCTTCGTTTGAGTTGATTGAATCATCAAAACTAGAATCAGAAACGCTTTTTAAATTATTTTGCTTTTTAGAAATCATAATTGATAGTCACCTATTTTATTGTTAATGCTTGAATCTTTTTATCAAGTTCCATTTTTTGGATTACTAATGCATTTAATTGAGCCTGATCTTCATCAGTTGCAACTGTATAATCTTGAATCCTTTTCACCAATTTATTTCTCTGCTCTTCAAGACTGTTTTTCTTTATAAATTTCATAGTATCTTCTATTATGATACTAACATTATTCTGTTGATAGACTCCAGAAGAAATAACATCAGTGATAAGGCGAGTTAAGGATTCATCATCACATCTAGTTAAAACTTGTGGAATAGAAACGGCATTTTCATTAAAGCACTCTTCCAAAATTTTATATAATCGTCTGGCATAAGAATTATTTAAATCATTTTCAGAGATTACAGAGCGGAAGACCTTAAACTGGTCCAAATCGGCTAAAATTGCAATTAAACCACGCAATTCTGCGTCTAATTTTATTGATTTTGCATTTTCTTTCTGATTATTTACTGGCCGGATTTGATTATACTGCTCTTGGCTCTGATTTCTATGATTAAAATCTCTTTTTACAGCCTCCGGTTTTAAATTGAATGTCTGGCACAATTGCTCTAGACAGGACTCTTTTTCAATTTCAGATTTTAGAATATCTACATATTCAAAAAATTCCAGGGCAATACGTCTTTTATCATCAGGATTATCACCTGGGTATTTTTCCCCTAGCCTAATTAAAAAATAGTCGCTATCTAATATAGCACTGTTTACCTGCGCCGTCAAGTTTTCTTTACCAAATGAAAGCATAATTTCTGCAGGATCTTTTCCACCTTTTAATCGAATAACCTTTACAGAAAGATCATTCTTACGGCACATAAAAATTGCCTTTTTTGTGGCTGCCTGACCTGCTGAATCAGAATCATAAGAAAGATAAACGGTATCGGTAAAACTTTGTAACATTCTAACCTGTTCCTCTGTTAAGGCTGTACCCAATGGAGCAACAGCATAATCAATTCCACACTGGTGATATGCAATACAATCCATATAACCTTCACAGATGATAACTTTATTATTTGTTTTTATTGATTTACGGGCAAAATTAAAAGCAAACAGATTTTCTTTTTTGTGGTAATGCGGCAATTCCGGAGAATTTAAATATTTACTGTCCTTTTCTCCCTTAGGATGAAGAATTCTACCGCCAAAAGCAATAGTTTTTCCATTTCTGTCAAAAATCGGGAACATAAGACGATCACTGAACAAAGCTACATCTTTGTAATTTTTACTGAACAAGCCAGATTCATTTAAAAAATCATCTGTATAATTCTTACTTTTAAGAAATTTTTTTAACCAGAAGCGGTCACCAGGAGCATAACCTAATTTAAACTTTTCAAGAGTTTCCTGAGTTAAACCTCTTTTTTTTATATAATCTAATGCAAATTTTCCCTGTTCACTTTCTAAAAGAAAATAATGGAACATATTTGAAGTTCTTTCATACAATTCCAGAGTTTCTTCTTTTTTTTTAATTTTATTTACATCTTCCTGAGGAACAAAACCATCTTCATAATGAATTTCGATTCCTGCTCTTTTTGCAAGCATATGAATGGTTTCTATATAGGAAGTTTTTTCCATTTCCATTATGAAGCTGACAACATTACCACCTTTACCACAACCGAAACATTTGTAGAATTTTTTATCTGCGTCTACATGAAAAGATGGTGTTTTTTCCCCGTGAATTGGACAACAGCCCCAGTAATCATTTCCTGAGCGTCGTGTAAGTTTTGTATATTCTCCAACAATACTTACAATATCAGAGCTGTTATTAATTAAATCAATTGTTTCTTTGGAAATCTTTCCAGCCATCTTTTCTCGTCTTTACAAAACTAATGATTACTTGCGTGTTCTTCTAAAGTTCTGACAAAAACATGTTTACCAGCTTTTTCATCAGCAACCTGAAAGTAAAAATAATTAGTTTTTGGTGTATTTGTTGCAGCATCTAAAGCAACCAATCCAGGGTTTGAAATTGGAGTTGGTGTCAGCCCCGCGTGCTTATAAGTATTATAGGGACTTTCTATCTTGGTGTCAGAAATTAATATCTTTTCAGGGTGAGGTTTTCCTTCAATTTCTGTGATTATATATTCAATAGTAGCACAGGAATACAATCCCATATTAATTCTAAGTCGATTTCTAAATACACTGGCGATTAAAGGAGCTTCTTCGTCAACTTTATATTCTCTTTCAACAATAGAAGCTAAAGTTACAATTTCATATAATTCTTCTGGACTTTTTTGACTAAGATTTGGAACCTCTTTTATTTTTTCAAAAAAGTTATCTAGCATAGTAGAAACAACAATATCAGCTTTCATATCTAGATTAAAATAATAAGTATCTGGGAATAAAAAGCCCTGACATGTATCTGATGGAATTTTATATTTTTCTAAAATCTGAGGATTAAGGACTGATTTTTTAAAATCTTCTGCAGAACAAATACGATTTTCTTCAAGTAAATCGGCAATTTTTGAAATGGTATATCCTTCTGGAATTGAAACACTAATATACTCTGTTTGACCAGAAGATAACAATTCAAAAATTTCAACATAATTCATATTTGGCGAAAGATAATAAATTCCGCTTTTTAACATGTATGAAGGTAAAACCTTTTCGTATGGATAAAAAAATTTCAAAATTAGAGGAAATCTTGCTGAGTAATAAAATAATTTTGAATTTTTTATAAGATTTTTTTCTTTCAAAGAATTAGATATGCTCATAACAGACATACCTGAAGAAATTTCAACTCTTTGATAATCTTCCTGAAAATTATTACTTACAGGACTTACCTGTGAATAAATAAGTCCGTAAATAATAATAAATAAAATTACAATAGATAAAATAACAGTTACTAGAATCTTTTTTGATTTTTTCATGAGTAAAAACGTTTAGCCTCTTCGATAGTTAAATTATTGTAGATAGATTTTTCAAGAGACTGTGAAAAATTTTCCAAACCATCTGGCAGATTATCTTCCTGTTCTCTAAAAAATCTGGCAAGAATAGCAACTTCTTTGGCAGAAAAACTATAAGTCAAAAAATAATTTGGATCTGTACTCTTTGAATTATCAGTCATCATAATTCTATTTCAACACCTTCTTTTGCCAATTCAATCTGTACATCAGAATGCTCTGTGTACATAGCATACCAGCGTGCAGCCTGTAATATAGAGTTAAGTTTTTTATCATCATAAGTTGGTTCATGATGAAAAAGATAAAGTTTTTTAATATTCCAGTGAATTGCAAAATCAACTGCATAACAAAAAGCTGAATGTCCCCAATTTTCTTTGCGATAAGATTCTTGGACTGTATATTGAGAATCAATAACTATACAATCAGCGTTTTTAAAAACTTTATCTACAGCTGGATTATTATCATAATTAATTGCCTTTAATTCGACATCTGTAGCATAAACAATTTTTTTACCATTATGCTCAAAAGAATAAGTAAATGATTTTCCCGGATGATTCATTTCGCAGGCATTTACAATGATTTCGCTGCCACAATTATCCTTCAATTTTAATTCACTTTCTTCTGTAAGTTTGTGAAATTTAAAATTTTTAGTAAAAGCCTCAAAAGGAACTGGATAATAAGGTTGAATCATCTGCTCTCTAAGATATTTTTCAGGATCTTCATGACATGAATAAACGTCAAAAATAGAAGCAGGATTATAAGCATCATCAAAAAAAGGAAGCCCCTGAATATGATCCCAGTGAAAATGAGAAAAGAAAAGATGATAATGATGGTCAGAAGGAACATATTGAGATTTTCCAAAAACTCTTATTCCTGTACCTGCATCTAAAAGAATTTTTGCAGCCCCAGCGGATATTTCAACACAAGGAGTGTTTCCTCCAGTTGTACCAAAAATCCACTCTGGCAATTTAGCAGCAAATTTTGCTCTAGTATCTGCAGAAACTAAATCTTCGGCAGAAATTCTTTGAATAACTGCCATAATTTTTGATTGAACCTGCTGAGGAGTTAATGGAGTTGGTAAAGAACCTCTTACACCCCAAAATCTTATTATCACTTTCCTGCTTCCTTAATGTTTTAAAATAATCAAATTGTAAATATTTATATTTCCCGAAAATCGAGTTTTTAATTGGTTTTGCATAAAATTGATTTTTATAATCGTATTTGCATTATGGAAATACTGCCAGTCAGAAAGCGACTGTCAAAACCGCTACCGCCTGCCTGACGGCAGTCAGGGCCTTGCTACATGCGCAAGTCGGCAAGGAAACTACCATTTCCGACTTGCGAATGTTTTTGCCAGCCGCTTTCTTCAGGGCAAACACATTATAAACAAATATCCGATTTTTTGGCTCCCAGTCACCGTTGCGTGATTCAAAACCGCGCAATAATGCGCTACACGCTTTTTGTGGTATAGAAACTATAAAACTGCCGCTTCGCAGCAGCCACAAAAAGAGTGTTTTTGAACCACGCCCCCGCTCCTTCGCACCAACATTACGGAAAAGCATTTATAATGCGTTTGCCCTGCTAACAATCGTTAATCAGCTTGAAAAATCTATAATTGATTATTCCCTTTAATAGTGATATTCTTGCTAGACTGATATTTTTGTCAGATTTTAAAAAATTAAGGATGGAACTTAAAATGATGTCATTTATCCCATTTTTACAGACTGCTACAGGTACAGCTGGCAGTGCTTCAGGTTCAGGAGCTTTATTAAGCACATTAGTGCCATTTCTTCTGATTATCGTAATTATGTATTTCTTCTTGATTCGCCCACAGAAAAAGAAACAGAAGGAAACAGAAGCAATGCTTAACGCTTTGAAAAAGGGCGATAAAGTTATTACTGTTGGAGGAATCCACGGTGTTGTATCATCTGTAAAAGATAATACTGTTATTGTAAAGGTTGATGATAATACTAAAGTAGAATTTAACCGTACAGCAATTTCATCTGTAGAACTTTCAGATGCTGAAAAAGCAAAAATTGCTGAAGAAAAAGCTGCAAAAGAAGCTGCTAAAAAAGCAAAAAAATCAAAAAAGGATGTAACTTCGGAAGTTAAAGCAGAGGAAAAACCTGCTGAAGCTGCTGTTGAAGCTGAAAAAACAGCAGAAACTACAGAAACAACTGAAGAAAATAAATAACAAAAAAATTTGGAGTTAACAAAAAGATGAATAAACGTAGTCGTCTAGTTATTCTTCTTGCTGTTCTTGCCATTTGTTTCGTTTTTCTGTGGCCATCAATTAGTTGGTACGGAAGAACTCCAAAAGAAGTAAAATCTTTGGCTTTAGGTTCAACTGAAAAAATCAAAGATTATGCAAATGCTCAGGCAGCAGAAGATGTTCGTAAAATTACTGCACTTGCAAACAAAGATGCAAATTCTAAATTAGATAAAGAATATGCATTTGTTGAAAAAGATGCTAAGAAAAAGTTTAAGGAATTGGATAAAAAAGTTCCAGCTGAATTAACAATTGCTGATATTTTGTCAGTTTATGATGATGAAGCTGAATTTATGAATGTATTCACTGCTCGTTATCGTGATGAAATTCTTAAGGCAAAAAAATACTATGAAAATTCTGTAAAGCTTGGTCTTGATTTGTCAGGTGGTATGAATGTAATTGTTCATGCTGATCTTGATGCTGCTGTTGAATCAGCAGGTGATTCAATTGGCTCACAGGATGTTGCAGATTTCAAAAAAGATGCAATGTCTAATGCAATTGAAAATCTTACAAGCCGTATTGATAAATTTGGTTTAACTTCTCCTGTAATTCGTCAGCAGGGTGAAGACAGAATCTACATTGAAATTCCAGGTGCTGCTCAGGCAGATACAATCAACACTCTTATTATGGGTAAAGGTCTTTTGAATTTCCGTCTGGTAGATATGTCTGCAACAACTACATTTAAATCATATTACCTTACACACCCGGCTACAACTTTTAATGCTGCAGGTCAGTTAATGGATAAATCAATTATTCCAGAAGATTGTGAAGTTTTTGGTGTTTACACTAAAGATGATTATGGTCTGGATGAAAGAGTTGATTTTGTTGTTGTTAAGAAAGAAGTTGCCCTTGATGGCCGCCATGTACAGTCTGCAGAAGTTCGTACTGACAATGTAACAGGTCAGATAGAAGTATGTTTCAATCTTGATTCAGAAGGAGCTCAGATTTTTGCTGACTTTACTTCAGCTCACGTTGGAGAAAACTTAGCAATTGTTTCTGATGATAAAGTTAAATCAAACGCTACAATTAAACAGGCAATTACAGGTGGTTCAGTATCACTTTCAGGAAGCTTTACTTTTGATGAAGCTAACAATATTAAGAAAGTATTACAGACAGCCTGGTTAAATGTTCCTCTTGAGGTTGAAAGTCAGCAGGTAATTGGTGCTTCTCTTGGTGAAGAAGCTATCCATCAGGGAATTAAAGCTATTGCATTAGGTCTTGGTTTAATTCTTATCTTTATGTTGATTTTCTATCACGCTTCAGGTATTAATGCTGTTGTAGCTCAGATTTTGAACTTATATATCATGTTCTCTGTTCTTTCAGCTTTCAATCTTACACTTACACTTTCATCTATTGCAGGTATGATTCTTACAATTGGTATGGCTGTAGATGCTAACGTTCTTGTATTTGAAAGAATTAAGGAAGAATTGAGACAGGGCAAGAGCCGTGCAGTAGCTGTTTCAATGGGTTTTGATAACGCATTGTGGGCTGTTCTTGACTCAAATATTACAACATTTATTGCCGCTTTGTTCCTTGCTGCTCTTGGAACAGGTACAATTCAGGGATTCGCTGTTTCATTAGCAATTGGTGTTGTATCTTCTGTATTCACTGCTTTGTTTGTATCTAGATTGATGTTCGACTTTGATACAGATGTTCTCCATGCAAAGAAAGTAAGTATTGGATGGGGGATTAAACAATGAGAAAAATGAATTTTAATAAAGGATTTCTTCCTTGTGCAATTTTAAGTTGTGTAATCATCGTATTTGGAATTGTTGGACTCTTTGTAAGAGGAATTAACTTAGGTCTGGATTTTAAGCCAGGTCTTATTGAAGAAGTTCGTGTTGCAAATCCAGTTGCAGATATTACTTACGATGGTTCTGCAAGAATTACAGTAGAATTATCTGCTGGACAGATGGATCTTGTTATTTCTGGTGTTGGTGCTACAAACGAAACTCGTTCATTCAACTTTGCAGAATTCTCAACTGTTGATGCTTTAGCTGCAGAAGTAAATAAAGTTCCTGGTGTAAAAGTAAATGTAAAAGATGGTTCTTATGTATCTACAAAATTATTCTTGAACTCAATTGCTACAACACAGCTTACAAATGAACCATTATATCTTTATCCTGCTGGTACTTCAAAAATCACTACAGATGATTTACGTGATGCCTTAAATGATAAAGGTATTAATATAAAACAGCTTGGTTCAGGTGAAGATGCTTCTTACCAGATTCGTATGGGCGTAGAAGCAGCTGATGGACAGTCAACTTTACAGGATACAGTAAATACTAAATTGTATTCAGCTTTTGGAAAAGAAAACGTTGCAATTGTAAAAACTGACTTTATTGGTTCTAGCATGTCACAATCAATTGCTACAAAATCAATTATCATGTTTGTTTGTGTACTTCTTTTGATCTGGTTATATGCAACAATTCGTTTCCATTGGGACTTTGCGTTAGGTTCAGTTGTAGCTTTACTTCATGATACTTTAATCATGTTTACATTTATTTCGTGGACACAGATTGAATTCTCAACAACAGTATTAGCTGCTGTTTTGACTATCATTGGTTATTCTATCAACGCTACAGTTGTTATTCTTGACCGTATTCGTTACAACTTAAAAATGATGTCTGATGCAAAGAATTTTAATGATATTTTGAATCAGTCATTGGCAGATACAATGCTTCGATCTGTTTTGACAACAGTTACAACATTGTTTGCAGTAGTTTCTTTATATGTTTTCACAACTGGAAACATCAAAGACTTTGCACTTTGTTTGATTGTTGGTTTGATTAGTGGTATGTATTCTTCTATCTTTATTTCAAGTGGATTTATTTCAAGTTGCCGTAGAAACTGGAAACCAGAATTTGGTGTTCATCATTCTGCAAAATCAGCTTCAAAAGCTGCCAAGAATATTGCTAAAGACGAAGAATAATCTAATTTTAAGTTCCTGATTTTTTATAAAGGCGTGTCAGTTTTTCTGATGCGCCTTTTTTGTTTTTTCGGTACAATAAAAACTATGGAAATAATTCGAGCTACAGTGTTAGGATTTTGTTTTGGTGTAAGAAGAGCTGTTGAACTGGCAGAAAAAGCACTTACTGAAAATTCCGGTAAAAATGTATATTCTTTAGGCCCTTTAATTCATAATGAACTTGTATTAAATGAATTATCTTCAAAAGGGCTTTTAATTGTAAATGAAAATGAAATTGAAAAAATTGAAAATGGTTCAATTGTAATAATTCGTGCACATGGAGTTGAGCCTTCAGTTGAAAAAAAACTTGTAGAAAAAAACTGCAGAATAATAAATGCAACCTGTCCAAGAGTTACTGCTAGTCAGAAAATGGTTTCCAAGTACAATTCCCGTAAAGATTTTATAATTCTTACTGGAGATAAAAATCATGGAGAAGTAATTAGCATTGCCGGTTATGCTGGTAATAATTTCATTTTAGTCCAGAACCTGGAAGAAGCTGAAAATCTTAATTTTACAGAAAATAATGATTTTAATTTTATATTAATGAGTCAGACAACATTTTGTGTAAATGAGTTTGAAAAAATCAAAAATTGTCTTGAAAAAAAATGCAAGAACCTTACAGTTTTGAATACAATTTGTCCTGCAACAAAAGAAAGACAGGATTCTTTAATTGATTTGTGTAGTAAAGTGGACGGAGTTTTGATTATTGGAGGAAAAAATTCAGCAAATACAAAGAGATTGTATGAACTGGCTCAGGAAAATTATACAAAAGCAGCCTTTGTTCAGTCTGCCCAGGAAATTCCAGAACAATTTTACACTTTTGAAAAAGTTGGAATTACTGCAGGTGCTTCAACACCAGATCAGCTTATTACTGAAGTAGAAGCAACTTTACATGGCGAAAAACTGTAATATTGAAATTTAGACAATTTTATTGATATAATGCAAAATATGAGTAGATGTTTTGTTATGTTAAAACCAGGCGTTATAAATCGTCGTTTGGTAGGTGAGGTAATTTCACGCCTCGAAAAAAAAGGATTTAAAGTAGTTGGCATGAAAATGATGATGGTTCCTGAAGCTGTAGCAAAGGAACATTATGCTGAACACAAAGAAAAACCATTTTTTGGTGAATTAGTAAGTTATGTTACATCAGGACCTGTAGTTGCAATGGTACTTCAGTGTGACGATTGTGTTACATTAGTAAGAAAATTTGTTGGTGCAACAAAGCCAGCAGAAGCTATGCCAGGAACAATTCGTGGTGACTTTTGTACACATACTTCACTTAATATTATTCATGCTTCAGACAGTGATGAAAGTGCTGAACGTGAAATTAAACTTTGGTTTAACGATGAAGAAATTATTGATTGGGAAGATAACTGCCAGTGCTGGTTCTAATTTCTAGTTATTAATTGTAAAAGGGCTGATTTTAATCAGCTTTTTTGTTTTTTTAACGTAAATTACAATGCTTTTTATTTATATTTTTCATTTATATATAGTATTATTTGAGTATAAAATAAAAATTTGGAAAAATTGATATGGATAAATTTACAGGACCTTATACAGTAGGTGTTATTGGTGCAGGAGCTTGGGGTACTGCATTGGGAACAGCATTAGCTCGTGGTGGAAATAAAGTTGAATTATGGGCAATGGAAGAAGATGTTGTTCAGTCTATTAATAATGAACATGAGAATAAAAGATATCTTCCTGGATATAAACTTGAGCCTGGAATGACTTGTAGTCAGGATATAAAGGCTGTTGCAACAGACAAACAGTTCTTAATTCTTGCTTGTCCTTCTTTATTTTTGGCTCCTACAATTCAGAAGATTGTTGACGTAAAGAATGTTCAGGATGGTAGTACAATTGTAGCTTCCATTACAAAAGGTTTTGTTCCTAGTGAAGCTGAACTTCCTCAGCTTATTCTGGAAACTATGGAAAGTGCCCTGCCAGAATGTTACAAAGGTTCAACAGTTTATGTTGCTGGTCCTAGTCATGCTGAAGAAGTTGCTATGGGCAAAATTACAGGTCTTATTGCTGCCAGCAATCACCATAGAAATGCAGTTAGAACCCGTGATTTACTTAGAACATCAAAGGGAATTATGGCTTATGCAAGTTTTGATCCTATTGGGGTTCAGATTTGTGCGGCAGTAAAAAATGTTATTGCTAATGTTTATGGAATGCTTGATGCATTGTCTGAAACAAGTGAAATTTTTGGTGATAATTCAGAAAGTCTTTTAATGGCTGCCGGACTAAATGAAATTCAGAAAATTGGATTTGCAATGGGGGCTCAGTATCCACAGACATTTACTTCTATAAGTGGTGTAGGTGATCTGGATGTAACTTGTAAGTCAAAATTTGGACGTAACAGACGTTTTGGTCAAGATGTAATTAAAACTGATATGCTTAATCAGTTTAAAGATATTGATGATTTAATTGCAAATGTAAAGAAAGTAGGTTATTTACCAGAAGGTGCAATTGCCTGTAAATATGTACATCAGATTGCTCAGGTAAAAAAGCTGCGTTTACCAATTTGTGAATATCTATACAAAGTATTAAATAAAGAATTAAGTCCACAAGAATGTCTGGAACAACTTATTAATCGTGATAATATGCGCCATTCATAATTAATGGAAAAGTGGGGAAATAAATGTTAGAGAAAATTACAGGTACTTTTAGTTCAATTATTAAATCTATCTCTGGAAATAACAAAATCAGTGAAAAGAATATTGAAGATGCTGTTGAACAGATAAAAATGGCTCTTCTTGAAGCAGATGTTAATTTAAGAGTTGTACGCCGCTTTGTAAATTCAACTATTGAAGAAGCAAAAGGTGAAAAAGTATTAAAATCTGTAAATCCAGGTCAGCAGTTTACAAAGATTATTTATGACAAAATGGTTGCAATGCTTGGCGACACTAAGAGGGATCTTCATCTAAAAGGACCAGATACTCAGTCTGTAATTTTAATGCTTGGTCTTCAGGGTGCCGGTAAAACAACTGCCGCTCATAAACTTGCTGCAAAACTTTTAAAAGAAGGAAGAAAACCTTTATTGGCAGCCTGTGACTTAGTTAGACCTGCTGCTGTTGAACAGCTTTCTCAGCTTGGTGCAAAGATTGGTATTCCTGTTTATAAAGAAAACAATAAAGATGCAGTAAAGAATGCTAAAGAAGCAATAGATTACGCTAAGAAAAATGGTTTTGATACTATTATCATAGATACTGCAGGTCGTCTTCAGATTGATGAAGAAATGATGGCAGAACTTGTAAAAATTAAGAAGACAACAAATCCTTGTGAAGTTCTTCTTGTTGCTGATGCTATGACTGGTCAGAATGCTGTAGAAATTGCACAGTCTTTTGATGAACAGCTTGGACTTACAGGTGTTATTCTTACTAAATTTGACTCAGATGCCCGCGGTGGTGCTGCCCTTTCTTTAAAAACAATTACTGGTAAACCTATTTTATATATTGGTACTGGTGAAAAAACAGAAGATTTTGAAGTTTTCCATCCTGAACGTATTGCTTCCCGTATTCTTGGTATGGGTGATGTTGTTTCTCTTGTTGAAAAAGCACAGGAAACTGTTGATGAAGAAGCTGCCATTAAAATGGCAAAAAAACTTCAGCGAAACGAATTTACTTTACAGGATATGCTTGAACAGTATCAGCAGGTAAAAAAAATGGGATCAATGCAGTCTTTAATGGATATGATTCCTGGTATGAGTGGTATGGATGCTTCTCAGATGGATTTAAGCAGTCTGAAAAAGAATGAAGCAATAATTCAGAGTATGACTTATAAAGAAAGATTAAATCATCTGATTATTGGTCCAAGCCGCCGTAAAAGAATTGCAAAAGGTTCTGGTACTTCCGTTGCAGAGGTTAATAAATTATTAAAACAGTTTGAAAAAACAAAACTTATGATGAAAAAAGTAAGCCGTAACAAGGGTATGCAGGGAAGAATGATGAGTCAATTGGGAATTAATCCTTCTGCTTTGTCAGGTGCTATGGGAGGTATGGGCGGAATGCCAGATATGTCTCAGCTTAAAGGCATGGATATGAAAAAATTGATGGACCTTGCTAAATCAATGAAGAGATAAAATTCAGGCTGGAATAGAGCCCTTGGCCCGAGAAATGAACAGTTGCGTCAGCAAGTGCGGCCAGTTTTTAGAAACTGGTAGCAGTCTGCTGCGTAAAGCACTGAGCGAATAGCGAACTGTGAATTGCGAGTAGGTGAGTGGACTGGCCTTATATATAAAATCTGAATATTTTTATCTTACTGAAACTAGTTTACTGTAATTACTGAGGCACTTCTTCCGTCTGGAGCATAGGCTTTATTAGGATTTGTATTATCCAGAATTGGTGTGAGCCCTACATAATAATTGTAATAATAAGTACCTGTAGTTAAAGGTAATTCTAATTCATATAAACCAGGTTTAGTTTCTTTAAGTTCGTAAATCCATGGATCCCAGTTTGTAAAAGTACCTGCAAGATGAAGCTTTAATCCTGTATCTCCTTTGTAAATAAAACGAACTGTATCAGATTCTGTTTCTTCAGTATAAATTCTGACGCTATCTGGATCTTCAACTTTAGAAAAATACAAGTTTACATTGTCATCATATTCTTTGTCTGGATTAAGAGGATCAACTGTCCATAAACCGTCAATTACCATACGATATTTTATTGTTGAAAATTTGTGCTGTCTTTTATAACAGTAAAACATGTGTTTTCTTGTAACATTTCCATCATCATCTGTTTTGGTTAAAACCTGAAAAGGATGAATAATCTGGTAATTTTCAAAGTCAAAAGCAATGCCTACAAAACGGTTATAAATATCAGCAGTAAAAATAATATAGTCATCTGTGATTAAGGGAGCGCCAGGTTTGTCTATGTTGTGAAGCAGTGTATCTAATTCAAAATTCTGATAATTGCTTTTTTCTGCAGCATAAAGTGAATTTAAAACAAAAAAAACTGTTAAAAAAATTGCGGCAAATTTAATTTTTCTCATACTCTGCTTATCGGCAATGTTTAAAAAAAATTAAGAAGAATTTATCTATCTTAAATTACAGGGCTTCCGCATTATAAACACTTTTCCGTAATGTTTGCGCGAAGGAGCGGGGCGTGGTTCAAAAACACTCTTTTTGTGGCTGCTGCGAAGCGGCAGTTCAATAGTTTCTATACCACAAAAAGCGTGTAGCGCATTATTGCGCGGTTTTGAATCACGCAACCGTGACT
>JALEPQ010000091.1 GCA_022768685.1 Spirochaetia bacterium | reverse complement strand
TAAGTCATATCCTGTAGGACCAGCTTCATAACCTGCAACTATCATAACTTCGTCATTATATCTTTTTGATATTCTTTCAAGATAATTGATGACATTCCGGCTTGTAGCCTTCATTTTAGTCTGTCCAAAATATTCCTGATTTCTTACATCAAAGCTGCAAGCTGAATAAGTATCCTTATGAACATCAAGTCCGACATAGATAATTTTTGTGTTTTCGTTTAATGTTGTCATTGTAGTGCCTCTCGTTTTGTATTGAGGTAATGCCTCAAAAGTTTGTTTTGTTTTAACTATTATGAAGCTAAATCCTCGTTTTTACAAACTTGTTGGCACTACATATTGTCTATTGAACTGCCGCTTCGCAGCAGCCACAAAAAGAGTGTTTTTGAACCACGCCCCGCTCCTTAGCACCAACATTACGGAAAAGCATTTATAATGCGTTTGCCCTGGCTACACTGATAGAAAACATTGTTTATTGAATAAATTTACTTTATAATTGAACAGATATGTATTCGCGACAACTTTCAGAACCTCCTGTTCACATTATAGAAAACGGGAAAGCAAACTTTGGTACCTACAACGGAGTTTCACAAAGAATAGATATAAGAGGAATGTTTGCACCTTATGCTGGTATTCCTGTACCCGCTTTTATCTCAAACCTTAGAATAAAAGGCAGATTATCTTTTATATTTTCAACAGAAAAACTTGAAGGTTTTTGTGAGTTTCTTGATTTTAAAGCCTTTGGTCTTTCACAGCTTACAATATGGGAAAAAGATTCCGGAAAAAAATATTCATACAGTTCTTTTTTACCTACACGAAGAAGAATTGTTCCTAAAAACACAAGACAGGGGAGCTGCACAAACTATAAAAAAACAAGGCATATAAGAATAACCTGGGGCAAAGAACATCAGCATCATTCTCTTGCATTTAATCTGAAAAAAAATTCCATTTATCCAGAAATTGACGGTTTTATATATTCTCCAATTAATGATCAGATGCATAAAGATTTGCTTTTTGTAAATCCTTCTCCTTCATCATCACGTTGTTCTGCTACATGGTTTACAACTATGCAAATTCACGGAGTAACCAGAATTAATGGAAATAAAATAGACGATTCAAATGGACTTGCAGCTATGATGCTGAACAGGTCTTATGTAAAGCTTCATTCAAAATCAACAGCAGTTTATGCTTTAGGCAATGTAAAAGGAAAAAATCTTGTAATGCAGCTAAAATCTTCAAATCTGGATGCAGCCGACAGTGACAATTACAATGATAACGTATTAATTGTAGATGGAGAAACTACAACTTTACCTCCAGTTTACATAACTCACCCATTTGGCATTAACAAAAACTGGATTATTCAAGATACAGAAAATATGATTGACCTTACTTTTACACCAGAATCATCAGCTTTAAAACATCTGAACATAATTGTTTTCAGAACTACAAACACTGCAATTTATGGAACTTTTGAAGGCACTTTACTTGATAAAAACGGACAGAAAATAAATTTAAAAAACTTTCCAGGAATTATATACAGGAGCATGTTCCGATTATAAAAGAAACTGACGTAAACGGGAGATAAAAAATGAGTGATGAACAGAGAAGAACTGCAGATTGGGCTCCAGGAACTTTAGATAAAACCAGAAAGAATATTGGAGATATAAGCAAATCAGAAGCAGAAGCCATGGCTAAAAAACTGGGGGGCGAAGTTATGTATGAAAAAAGTGCACCTAGCACTTTAACAGGAACTTCTCATTCCAAAGGAGCTATTGTACGTTCAAGTCCTATGGTAAACAACGGACCGTCAAATTCTTCCAGTTCATCAGGAACAAACAGTTCCTCACCTGCAACTTCATCATCTTCAAAAACATCAAATTATACTCTTCCTGTAATTCCTAAAAAAATGAATTCTTTGATTGACAAAGTAATGATGTCTCCTGAATATAAAATCAAACAGAACTATGGTTTTTTTAATATTTTCAGAAGTTTCAGTAAAAACGGCACAGAAAAAGTAAATCCAGATATTTTAAATTATCTTTTACCACAACAGATTTCCCATCTTGAATCATTTATCACCATGATAAAAACAATCATTCAAAGTGCGCCTTCCACATATAAATCAAAAATAAGTGGTAATACTGAACCTAAATTTAAATTTCTAAAGATGATTGCCGGCTGGTCCATGCAGAAAATCAAAATAGAACTTGTAAATCTTCAGAATAAAGATAAGCCTCTTTTAGTCTCAGATTACGTGCCTTACACTCAGACTATGTTCCGCATGATTCTCACTGTCTATTACTATGGGTCTTCTCAAATTCCAAAGTTAATAAAAGAAATTTATAATGATTTATGCCAATATCCAGATATCAATAAAGAAAAATTCCAGAAGCTTTCAAAACAGGCAATGACAGACTGGATTTATATAGAAGACCAGATTATAAAGAGAATGTATCCTATGTTGTTAAGAATGTGCTGTACATCCTATGAAACCTACAGTGCTTTCTACACAACAAGAATTGCAGAAATTCTAAAATTTGTAGGATTACACAAATTTGACCTTCTGCTGCCAGAAAAAGATAGCAAACCTGCAGTTGAAGAAAAGCCTAAACCTAAACCAAAGGCACCTCCTCAGAAAGGAATAAAAGACTCTACAGTTGATGCAGGATTAAAATTATTAAATCAGTTATTCCCAGGTGCAGGTTTTGATAAACTTGATGAACATAAGGATTTGTATCCTTACTTTCAGCCTCTGTATAATTTTGAGGAAGGCTTTAATATGCTTTCAAATGAAAATCCCGTACAGCTGATTATTGTTTTACACAGAATCATAGAAGACTGTCTTGTAGGCTGCAGAAATATAAAATTTGTAGAAGAGGAAGAACCTAAAAAAGGAACTGATACCCTGATTACAGCCCTTTCCGAATGGTCCGCATACCGAGAAGAAACTTTTGAACGACTTTACTGCAATCCTCTTAAAGAATTGGTAAACAGTTCTTACTCACAGGCTGATTTTGATAAAAGTCATATTGGTAAAAGAATAATCACTTCTCTTCTGTGGCAGGTAACTTATCATTTTATGCCAAACTTTAAGTTTGATCAGCTGATTCTTGAACATCCTACTGACGAAAGTGAAATACGACCATTGTTTCATAGAACAGATTTCTTACGAAAGCAATTAACAATAGCAGTAAATGAATGTGATGCTGTTGCAAAAACCAGAGGTCCTACAAAAATGATAGAAAATCCTTGGGAACATTATCATTTTGAAGTCAAAAATGAAGTTTCCAAACGACTAGATGTTTTGCTTGGTGCACAGAATAAAACTTCAACTACATCAGCAACTAATGCAAATCTTTTAAAATATACACTTTGTTTTATTTCTGTACTTGACTGGGTAATAAATAATCCTGACAGCCCGGCTTATCAAAGTAATCCAATGCACATTTACCGCATTAATCCTGAAGATGGAAAGCCAGCCTTTTCTGTAACAGAAAGAACTGATCAGAACAAGCTTTTTGTAGAATCAATAAAAGCAACATATCAGAAACAGGCAAAATAAACAAAAGTTTTGAAATGTCCCTCTCCAGCCGATATTTGTGTCTGCTTTTCGCTTTGCAGAATCTATAATGCGTTTGCCCTGACACTCACCAGCAGGGCAAACGCATTATAAACAAAAATCCGATTTTTTGGCTCCCAGTCACGGTTGCGTGATTCAAAACCGCGCAATAATGCGCTACACGCTTTTTGTGGTATAGAAACTATTGAACTGCCACTTCGCAGCAGCCACAAAAAGAGTCTTTTTGAACCACGCCCCGCTCCTTCGCACCAACATTACGGAAAAGCGTTTATAATGCGTTTGCCC
>JALEPQ010000050.1 GCA_022768685.1 Spirochaetia bacterium | reverse complement strand
ACTTTTACTAATTCCATTTTTTTATTTCGCGTTTTTAATTGACTTAAACTCTGTATCATAATTAAATTTATAATAAATCAATGGGGACAGCCCTACATATTTTTCAAAACGGAGTTCTTAAATGAAAAAATTTCCTAAATGGCTTTTAGCATTAATTATTGTTTTAGTTTGTATTCTTGGTATTGGATCATGCTATTCAAAAACTTATAATTCCCTTGTAACTCAAGAAGAAAATGTTTCTGCTCAATGGTCAGAAGTTCAAAATCAATATCAGAGAAGAATGGATTTAATTCCAAACCTTGTATCAACTGTAAAAGGTTATGCATCTCATGAAAATGAAGTATTTTCATCTGTTTCAGAAGCCAGATCTAAAGCTGGTGGACAAATAAACATCTCTGAAGACCTATTAAATGATCCTCAAGCATTTGAAAAATATCAGCAGATTCAAGATCAATTAGGTTCATCTTTGCAACGATTACTCATGATTCAGGAACAGTATCCTCAACTCAAAGCTGATCAGCATTTTCTTGCATTACAGGATCAGCTGGAAGGAACTGAAAATCGTATTACTGTCGCAAGACAACGATATAATCAGGCAGCTCAGCGATATAACACTACTATCAGACGTTTCCCAAATAATTTCATAGCTTCATTAAGTAATTTTGATAAAAAAAGCTATTTTACTGCAACTGAAGCCGCACAAACGGCTCCACAAGTAAATTTCTAAAAGGTATTCAAATGAAGAAAAAAACTTTATGTAAGAAACTTCATCTAAGTGATGATGATTTCAAAACAATAAAAGATGCAGTTTCCAGTGCAGAAAGTAAGACCACAGGAGAAATTGCAATTGCCGTTGCTCCAGAAAGTGCACATTATTCTTATTGGGAACTTTTAGGCGCAAATATTTTCGCTGCTCTTGTTTTGATAATACTCCTGCCATTTACTGAAAAAATAAGGGGAATTTACAGATTGCTTTACTGGCAGAATGAGCCAGGCTGGATTTTGCCGGCTTTTTTCATCATTTCATGTTTTGCTGCTATTGTAATCTTCCTTTATGTGGCTAATATTCCAGCTCTGGACAGACTTATAATTCCAGGCAGAATCAGGACACAGTGTGTTACTCACAGAGCAATGCGTTATTTTACCGAAAGCGGTGTTTATGACACTCAAGAACATTCTGGCATATTAATTTTCATTTCATATATGGAAAGAGAAGTACGAATAATAGCTGACAGAGGAATATCAGAAAAAATTAGTCAGGATTTATGGAATCTTATCTCTGATGAACTAATCGAAAACTTAAAAAAAGGAGAAACCACGCTGGCCTTTACAACTGCAATAGAAAAATGTGGTGCCCTGCTGGCTGAAAATTTTCCGAATAGAGAAGAAAATCCTAATGAATTACCAGACGGACTCGTTATTTTGGAGGATGCAGAATGGTTTTAGCAAAAAAAATTAGTGCACTCATATTAAGTCTGACTATTTCCACATCCTTATATGCGCTTTCGGTTCCTCCATTAAGGGCTCACGTTAATGACAATGCAAATGTGATTATTTCAACTGATGAACAGCAGCTTGAAAATTATCTTACAAATCTTGAAGAAACAACAGGCATTCAAATAGCAGTTCTTACAATACCTGGTCTTGAGGGAGAAGACCTTGCTGTTTATGCGTTAAAAGTCTGCGAATCCTGGAAATTAGGTCAAAAAGATAAAGATAATGGAGCATTACTGCTTGTCTCAATGTCAGAACGACAAGTTCGCATAGAAACCGGATATGGCCTGGAAGATAAATTAACAGATGCAAAATGTGGTTTGATAATTAGAAATGTAATAATTCCTGAATTTAAGAACGGAAATTACTCAAAGGGAATTGTAAAAGGTATACAAAATATGGGAGGAATTGCCAGTAACAATGCAGAATTAGTCAACAAATCCGTACAACAGGATGCAGATATGAACAGCAGCATTGTGGAATTATTTGGTATCATAATCTGGATTTTATTTGTATTCCTAATCATCTCCTCAAAAACAGGATTATGGAGATATATTTTCTTCAGAGAAGCCATGCGAGGGCCTCGTTATAGAAACAATTACAGGACTTTCCATTCTGGATCAACAAATTTTGGCGGATTCTCCAGCGGAACTCATTTTTCAGGTGGAGGAGGTCATTTTGGAGGAGGCGGGGCTTCCGGACACTGGTAATTTTTACTGGAAATTCCCCTTCCGATTACTCACCACAAGCATAATATAACAACTTTGAGCCTACCTGAAAACAATCTGCTGGACTATTTTCAGGTAAAACTGCTGTTCACTAGCATCGCTGATTTTATTCAAATTCAATGGGGACAACCCTCTAAATCCACTATTAAAATATTTCTATAAGTTACTAAAACGTTGTAGTAAAAATTATAAAGTTATTGTATCATTGTAGTAAGATTTAATTTAGAAAAAGAGGACTTAATTATGCAGTATGGTTATTTTGATGACGAAGCAAAAGAGTACGTTATCACCAGACCTGACACTCCAACCAGTTGGAGCAATTATTTAGGGTCAACTGTTTATGGTGCTGTTATCACTAACAACGCAGGGGGGTATGGTTTTTACAAGTCAGGAGCTCAGGGAAGATTTTTGAGACTTCGTTTTAACTCCGTACCAATGGATCAACCAGGCCGCTATTTCTATCTCCGCGATATGGATGATGGAGATTTCTGGTCCGCATCATGGCAACCTGTAGGAAAGCCATTAGATCAATATAAGTCTGAATGCCGCCATGGAACAGCTTATACTAAAATTACTTCCGAATATAAAAATATTTCCACTGAAACCAAATATTATGTTCCATTAGGTCAAAATTTTGAATATTGGCGTTTAACAGTTACTAATAATTCTAATAAAAATAGAAGACTACGACTTTTCTCATACTGTGAATTTTCTAACCAATGGAGTACCTCGCAGGATTTAGTAAATCTTCAATATTCACTTTTTATTGTCAAAGGTGAAAAAGTTGGCTCCAACATTCTTCGCTACTCAATTCAAGACAATTTATATATTCAACATCCAGAAACTGAAGTTGGAAAAGATTATATGAGTACCTGGGTTGCCCTGATTGGAACTCCCATGACAGGTTTTGATACCAGCCGGGAAGCTTTTATTGGAACCTATGGTTCTTACGAACATCCTAAAGTTGTTGTAGAAGGAAAATGTACAGATTCTGAAGCATTTGGTGACAATGCTTGTGGAACAGTCCAGGGTGATCTGGAACTTAAGCCAGGTGAAACAAAAGAAGTAATGCTCATGATGGGGATAGATGATGCCCGAGAAGTTGGAACAAAAATCGTTGACGAATATGGTAATTTTGAACGGGCTGATAAAGAATTTGATAAGTTAGTTGAAAACTGGCATGCCAAATTAGGATCATTTAAAGCCGTAACTCCAGATGAAGATATAAACCATACGGTTAATGTCTGGGGACTTTACAACTGTTTAATAACTTTTGCCTGGTCAAGAGCGGCTTCCCTTGTTTACAATGGAGAAAGAGATGGACTTGGATACAGAGATTCTGTTCAAGACATTCTTGGTGTTTCAGCTGCAATTCCAGAAGAAGCTGAAGAAAGATTAGTCCGCATGATATCCGGTCAATGCAGGAATGGAGGGGCTGTCCCTGTCATCTCAAAAGACTTCAAGGCAGGTCATGAAAAAACTCCTGAACCAGAAGAATTCCGTTCAGATGACTGTGAATGGTTTTTCAATGCAGTTCCTTGTCACGTTGCCGAAACTGGAAATTTTGATTTTTATAATAGGGTTGTCCCTTATGCTGATGGAGGAGAAGCTACAGTTTTCCAACATTTAAGAAGGGCTCTTGATTTTAATCTGGAACGAATGGGAAAAGATGGACTTCCATGTGGACTTCTTGCAGATTGGAATGACTGTTTAAAACTTGGCTATTATGGAGAATCTCTGTTTGTTGGATTTCAGTTACGTCTAGGACTTACAACCTATGCAGACATAGCTTCTAGATTAGGTAAAAAAGATGAAGCAGAATGGGCATTGAAAAAAAGGGATATACTTGATTCAAATATCCAAAAAAAATGCTGGGATGGAAAATGGTTCATCTGGGCTGTTGGGGAAGATGGCACCGTTTACGGAACACATTCCATTGAGGAAGGACAAATTTATTTCAATACTCAAGTTTGGGCAGTTATGTCTTCTGCAGCTACCCCTGAACAGGCAAAAATCTGTCTAGAATCAGTAAAAGAAAAACTTGCAACTCCTTATGGATTAATGCTATGCGCACCTCCATTTGTAAAAACAAGAGCCGATTTGATGTCTTCCGTTGTATACCTTCCTGGTATAAAAGAAAATGCAGGTATTTTTAACCATACACAAGGATGGGGCGTAATAGCTGAAACTATGCTGGGAAACGGAGATAGAGCTTACGAATACTGTAAAGCTTCAATTCCAGCAGCATATAATGATAAAGCTGAAATTCGACAAAGTGAACCTTATGTTGTAGGACAAACCACATATTCAACATACTCAAAACGACCAGGAAATACCCGCGTAAGCTGGCTTTCTGGTGCAGGAACATGGTCTTATTATGCTATTACACAATATATGCTTGGTATCAGACCTCAATATGAAGGATTATTGATAGATCCTTGTATTAAATCAGATTGGAATGGTTTTACTGTAGAACGAAGATGGCGAAAAATGAATCTTCATATTGAAGTAAAAAATCCAGATCACATAAACAAAGGTGTCAAATATATAGTTATTGATGGAAAAAAAATAGAAACTCCATTAATCCCTACCGAAATGTTGAAAGATGGCTCCACAATTTCTGTTGTAATGGGAACAAATTCCAGTATATTAGAAATACAAAGAGTATAACACATATAACAGGGACAACCCTCCACAAACCAGCCAATGCAGAATATTGGCTGGTTTGTTTTGATTTAGGATTTATTACAACCCCTAAAAACGGCGAAGTCAAGGTTTTAAGCGTACGCGTGCCTTGACTCGACGTATTCAAATATTGAGAGGGACAGTCCTCTCTCCTGCAAAAACAAATATAACAAAAAATTTATAATTTTTTTTCCTAAAATTTTGTAAAAACTTAATTATCTAATCCTATATATATACAGGAGGTGTAAGATAAAACCGCTAAAATAGCGCGGCTTTATCTTACCTAAAGTTTGCGTTGCAAACTTATTATTTAACTGGTGTTCCTCATTACATTACGGAACAGCGTAAAAAGTCAAGAAGATTGTTGAAACAATCTTCTTGACTTTTTATGGGAGGAAATTATGAGTAGAAAAAACAGAGAACTAAATGAAATTGGATGCTACCACATTATAATACGGGGGAATAATAAGCAAACTTTATTTTACGATAACTCAGACTTCAATTTTTTTATAAAGCGGATGAATAAATACACTAATGAACTGAATATTGAACTATATGGTTATTGCTTAATGCCAAATCATGTTCATTTGCTTATTGGAAAGGCAAATCCAAATCTTAGTAAACTTGTGTTAAAATTATGTACAAGTTATGCCATGTATTTCAATCATAAATATGAAAGAACAGGGCACTTATTTCAAGGTCGTTTTAAAAGCGAATGCATAAACGATGAATCCTATTTTAAAACTGTATTACGATATATACTTAAAAATCCTGAAAAAGCCAATATCTGTAAATATTGCGATTATAAATGGTCAAATTTCAAGCAAATCTTAGCTCAAAAATCATTGCTCTACAAACAATTGATTATAACTAACTTTTGCACTATTAATTCCTTTTTAGACTTTTTAGAAACAAATAATAATGATAAATGCATGGAATATGAAAATAAAATATTTCTTACTGATTTAAAATGTTTTCGATTAATAAAAAAGCTTCTGAAAATTGAAGAACCCCATCAGCTAGTTTCATACAATCTAAAAGACTTACAACCTAAAATACGAATATTACGAAATCATGGAATCTCTATAAGCCAATTATCTCGAATAACAGGTCTAAGTAAAAAAATAATTCTTTCAGCATAATAAAATTCCTCAAATAGTTACAAAATTTCTTTACTTTAATTTCTTAATATACTTTCCAACACTTACAACTAAGTGTAGTAATCAAAATACCATAGTTTTTTTAATTATAATGAGGGCTGTCCCCCTTTTTCCTTAATCCCCCCCAAAAAAAGGTCTGTCCCTTTGAGGATTCAGGAACAGACCTAAAAACTATAAAAAGAAGTTTATTATTCTATTATCCAACCACAACCTGCAAGTGAACAGATTTTGCAGAACCAGCCTTTACGGTTGTCCCCTCAATTTCAACTCCGCTATCCTTTGTAGTAATAGAAACTTTACCTTCATTGTTGTTATTAACTACATCAATTACATAATCAACTCCACGGAATTTTCTTGTAATTGTTGCATTTTTTACATGTGCAGGTAATCTTGGTTCTATAGTAATTCCTTCAAATGAAGGTTTAATACCACAAATATATTGTGATAATGCAACAAAGTTCCATGCAGCTGTACCTGTAAGCCAGCTGTTCTTTGCTTCACCAAAGCGTCTTGCACGTTTTCCAGCAATCATCTGTGCATACACATAAGGTTCTGTTCGGTGAATTTCACTGATATCTTCCAGATAAGCAGGTGCAATTTTTTTGTAATGAGCAAAGGCCTCTTCAGGACGCCCATTTACAACTTCACCAATTATTACCCATGGATTATTATGACAGAAAATACCTCCGTTTTCTTTGTATCCTGGTGGATAAGACGAAACTTCACCTAATTCAACGTGATACTGACTGTATGGAGGTTCAACAATACAAATTCCATATTCCGAATCCAGATATTTCTTTACACTGTCCAAAGATTTTTGTGGATATCCTTTATCTGCTCCAATTTTTGCCATTGTTCCAAAGCCTTGTGTTTCAATGAAGATTTTTCCATCATCACATTCTTTTGACCCGACTTTATTTCCCGCATCATCATAAGCACGGATATACCATTCACCATCCCAACCTGTTTTACAGATCTGTTCTTCCATCTTCTTAGCTTCCGCTTCAGCATATTTGGCTTCATCTTCTTTACCAAGCAAACGACACATTGCCGCATAATCTGGAGAAACATATACAAACATTTGGGCTATCATTACAGATTCCGCATTTTTTCCTTCTTTATTTGTACAAGTCTGGAAAGAATCGTTAGGATCTGTAGAGAAACAGTTTAAGTTCAAACAATCATTCCAGTCTGCACGTCCTATTAATGGTAAACCATGTGGACCGATATGATCTGTAATATAGTGATAAGAACGTCTTAAATGTTCAAATAAAGTCTGTGTATTTTTTTCATTATTATCAAAAGGAACTTGCTGCGATAAGAAATCAACATCTCCTGTTTCTTTTATGTAGCCACCAACACCAAGAATCAGCCATAATGGATCATCATTAAAATTAGATCCGATATCAGCATTTCCTCGTTTTGTTAAAGGCTGGAATTGATGATAAGCTGAACCATCTTCAAACTGGGTAGCAGCAACATCATATAAACGTTCGCGTATTCTTTCTTTTGGAAGCTGATGTACTGCACCAAGCATATCCTGAGATGTATCACGGAAACCAATACCTCGGCCAATTCCACTTTCAAAATATGATGCAGAACGAGCAAAGTTGTAAGTAGTAACACACTGATACTGATTCCATTTAGCCATACGATCTAATTTTTCATCACCAGTTTTAAGAGTAAAATTAGAAAGGATATCATTCCAATATGCTTTTAATTCAGCAAACGATTTTTCTACCTTTTCTTTAGAATCAAATGCCTTCTGAATTTCATAAGCTTTTTCTTTATTGATGCACTTTCCAGCATTATTAGTTCTTAAAATAGATTTATTTTCATCTTTTGCCCATTTATCTGCAGGATCGTTTTCAATATAACCAAGAAGGAATACAATATTTTTTTCTTCTCCAGGATTCAAAGTAATATCAATCTGATGAGAAGCTATTGGAGACCATCCATCAGCAACAGAATTACCTGCTTTACCTTTTACTACAACATCAGGATTAGAAAGATTGTTATATAAACCAAGGAAAGTTTCTCTATCAGTATCAAATCCTGCAACTTCTGCATTTGTCCAGTAATAACTGTAGTGATTTCTTCGTTCACGATATTCTGTTCTGTGATAAATACCACTTCCTTCAATCTCTACTTCACCTGTAGAAAAATTTCTCTGGAAATTTGTGCAGTCATCCTGTGCATTGTACAGACACCATTCAACAAATGAAAATACACTTATAGTCTTCTTTTTTTCTGTGGAATTTTTAAGAGTTAATGATTCTACTTCAACGTTGTAGTTCACTGGCACAAAAAAGAGGCTTTCTGCCTCAATCCCATTTTTCTTACTAATGAATCTTGAATATCCAAATCCATGATGGCATTCGTAAGAATCAAGTTCTGTCTGAACAGGCTGCCAACCTGGATTCCAAATTGTTTCACCATCTTTTATGTAGAAATAACGTCCATTCTGATCTAATGGCACATTGTTATATCTGTATCTTGTAATACGACGTAAGCGAGCATCAGTATAGAAAGTATATCCACCGCAAGTATTTGACATTAATGAAAAGTATTTCTGGCTACCTAAATAGTTAATCCATGGATATGGAGTTTTAGGAGTTGTGATTACATATTCATCATTAACATCATCAAAAAAACCGTATTTCATAATATAGTCCTGTATAGAAATTTTTTATGTAACCTAAATTGAACATTTTTCAGTTCAATTTAGATAAAACCCTTTTTTTATTCTTTTACACCACCGGAAGTAACACCACCAATAATGTATCTTGAAAGACATAAATAAACGATAAGTAATGGAACAATTGCAAAACAAATCATCATGTAAACCTGAGCCAGGTCAAACTTCATAAAGTCGGCACTTCTTAATTGAGCAATTAAGATAGGAATTGTTTTCTTTGACTTTGAAGTAATAATCAATGCTGGCATGAAGTAGTTATTCCATGAACTTACAAAAGCAAAAATAGCCTGAACTGCAATAGCAGGTTTAATCATTGGAAGAACAATTACATTAAATGTTCTGAATTCATTACAACCGTCTACACGTGAAGCTTCAACAATTGAGTAAGGAAGTACTGATTCCATATACTGTAGTATATAGAAGAAAGTTACTGGCGCAGCAATTGCAGGAAGAATTAAAGGCCACAAAGTATTCAGCATACGAAGATTTCTCATCAACTGTACAAAACCTAAGGCAGTAACCTGAGTTGGAATCATCATAATTGCCATAATGAACTTAAAGATGATTCCCTTACCTTTGAAGTTATACATATGAATACCATATGCAGTCATTGCTGAGAAATAACAACCTAAAACAGCATTAGCAACAGATACAATAATACTGTTTAACATACCTGTCGTAATTGGAATGTTATCATTTGATAAAAGATTGGACAGATTCTTGAAGAAATATTTTCCAGGAATCAAGCTGAATCCTTTTACCAGTTGAGAGTGCAATCGAGTTGAGTTCAAAATCAACAAAAGGAATGGTGCTAAAGATAAAAATGTAAGTATAGCCAGAATAATATAGCAAATTATTCTTCTAAGTTTCAGATTTGCGCGAGTCATTAGCGGCCTCCTTTTTTATAATTTTTCATATTCATTTTGTATACAAATCCACTTAAAATTGCAGTAATAACAAACAGAATAACTGATACTGCACCACCAAGACCGTAGTTCTTGCTGAATAAGTGTTTATTTAAGTACATGATCATAGTCATATTACTTCTGTTTGGAGTTCCTTCACCGTTTGTCAAAATCTGAGGAACATCGAACATCTGAATACCACCAATTAAAGATGTAATGATTACGAATACAAGAATAGGTGTAAGCTGTGGCAATGTTACCTTGAAGAAAACCTGAAGAGGATTTGCACCATCAATTCGGGCAGCTTCAAAAATCGAATTATCAATTCCCATAATACCTGACATTAAAAGCAATGTTGTATTTCCATACCACATAAGACAGTTCATAACAGCAACTAAAGTTCGAATCCAATTTTTTTGAACCATAAATCTTATAGGCTTATCTGTAATCTTTAGATTCATCAAAATACTGTTGATTGGTCCCATATCAGAGAAGATAACAAAGAACAACATGGCAAATGCTGAGGCCATGATCAGATTTGGCATATATATAACTGTTTTAAAGAATTGTGTTCCTTTTAAGTTAAGTTCTGTATCTGTAAACCAGATAGAGAGAAGAAGTGATAAAATAATCTGTGGTACAAATCCTAAAATCCACATAATAAGTGTATTTAATGCATATCGTGGCATACCACTATCAAAAAGTACGGTTTTATAATTCTGAAGACCAATAAAATTTGGTCCAATCTGAATTAAACCATCACGATAATTTTCAAAAAAGCTGTTTCCAATTGTTGAAATAAGAGGAATAAGCTGGAAGATAATAAATACAATGAAGAAAGGCGCAATAAAAATATATCCCCAGTTATTGTAATTAATCTTTCTAGGTTTTGATTTATTTTTCATAAATGAATCTCCATTTTTAATAGAAACCCAAAGGGCAAAAAAAATGCTGTCTAAAAAGCCTCCTTTTTCGTTACTTCTTTTTAAACTTTCTAGACAGCTAAGGGTGTTTTTTTCAGGTGATTTCAAAGAAAATCACCTGTTATATCTTCAAAAAAAACTTACTTTTGGAGGTTAGGATAAGTTTCTTTTAATGATGTATAGAAATTAGTCCATGCCTGATCTTCTGAAACAAGTCCGTTGTAGTAGTCAGCCATAGCAGCCTGAATTTTTTCTGCAAATCCCTGATCATAAGCAGTCATGTTTGATTTAGAAATTGATTTTGCAGAATCAAGGAACAATGCAATGTGGTTCTGTCCACCAAGGAATGGGTTCTGGTAATCAGAAGCAGCAACTTCTTTCATAGCTGGTTCGTTGTTTACAAAGTCAGAATCTTCCATAGCAATCTTTACCATTGTTTCTTTATCACATGTCATTGTGTACATAATATCTTTTATTAAAGCAACATTGTCTGAGCCTTTAGCTGCACAAATCCAAGTTCCACCCCAAGAGAATCCCTGTGGTCCCATACAGAATGCCCAGTCACCATAAGATCCGTTTCCAAGAGTTTTTGGTCCTTCTGGATTATCAAGTGTAGCAGGAGCTAAACAGAAGTCGATGAACCATGCTGGTCCGAAGTATCCGAATACTTTTCCGTCTTTTGCAGCACCTTTGAATGATTCATTAGACCAAAGGTTAGCTTTGTTGTTATATCCTTTGTCTGAGTATGTTTTTGTCTGATCAATCCAGCGTTTAATCTGTGGATCAACATTGATTTTTCCTTTTACAACACATGGTGATGTTACGTTGTCAGAGAATACACGGTATGCATCATCAAAACCTGAAAGCATGAAGTATCCTTTAGCTTTTGCTTTTGCTGCAACATCATCAAATTTGTTCCAGTCAGATAATGCTTTCTGTACTTCAGCTGGATCATCTGTTCCAAGAACTGCTTTTGCAATTGAACGGCGATATACAAATCCACCTGGACAAGCCTGCCATGTTACACCTTTAAGAACACCTTTTGAGTCAGTCATAACATCTTTTGTGTACTGATACTGGTTAGCAAGGTTTTTATCTGTTAAACCAATGTCTTTTTTGATTGTAAGTAAGTAGTCTGAATTTACATATTTTAAAGCATAGTCAGCTTCTACTAAGAATAAGTCTACTCTTTCGTTTGGAGCTGCATTTTCCTGATTCAAGAGAAGTTCATCCAATTTGTTCTGGTATGCATTTCCCTGATTTGGAGTAATAAGCCAGTTTACCTTTACATCTGCTGGTAATTTACTTGCATAATACTTATTAAAACGTGACTGGAATTCTTCGTTCCAACATACAATGTTAAGAACTTTTCCTTCTGCACCCTTTTTTGCTCTTGCAGCAAACATTGAAGATGTTGTACATAAAGCAACCATAGCAACTGCTGAAATAACAGAAACTAATTTTTTCATTTTTTTCTCCTAATCGTTTTTTTTCTTACAACGTGCAGCGTACGAAAACCTTTTCGTAACTAACACTACAACGTTGTAGTTTTAGTATAATACCGATTTTTTCTAAGTCAACATTTTTTTTACAAAATAATTGATTTTTTCTTAAATTTTATTATTTTAAAGCTGATTTACGGTCTGCCCTTCGCGAATTTTTCCGTTCACATTAACAATCTGATATTTTTCCGAAGAATTTTCTATTTTGCTTATCAAAAGCTCTGCCATCTGTTTTCCAATTTCTTTTGCATTCTGGGCATAAGTTGTTAAAACAGGAGTAACAACAGAGGAAAGAAAAATACCATCATAACCAACAATACTGATATCTTTTCCAGGAATTAAATGACGTTCATTCAAAACTTTAACTCCACCAAGATAAGCAAAATCATCAGGATAAAGAATACAGGTTGGAGGATCTGGAAGATCAAGCAGAATTCGGGTAGAAGTTTCACTGGAAGTTGGTTCGTGATACATTCCTTCAATAACATATTCTTCAGGAATCTCAATGTTATTTTCCTTTAAAACAGAATAAAAGGCTTCCAGACGATCATGAGTTACACCAGAAAGTTCTCCATGAATGAAGGCTATTTTTCTATGTCCTTTAGAAATCAGAAATTTTAAAAGCTGTTCCATTCCGTTTTTATTATCACTTAAAACAGAAGACGCCTTTTCTTCTACAACATAGTCCAGCATACAAATTGGAATATCACTATGAATAAGTTCCTGAATATCTGCCCTGTGAAAATCATTTGTACTGAAAATTGCAACACCATCAAAACCCCGGTAACGAGTTTGAGTAAGATAAGAACCTATTTCCGTGTTTACTGAATTAAGAAAAGAGATGTTGTAGCCTTTTAAGTTTGCAGTAACATTAAATGAATCAAAAATTGAAGCAAAATACTGATGCATTAAACCAGACCCGGTAGAATCCTCAAATATAACTCCAAGGTCATAAGATCTGTTTGTTCTAAGCTTTCTAGCTGCAGCATTTGGCTGATACCCCATTCGTTTTGCAGTTTCCTGAATGTTTTTTATAGTATCAACACCAATTTCAGAACTGCCTTTCAAGGCTTTACTTACAGTAGAAAATGAAACTCCACACTCTTTTGCAATGTCTTTTATTGTAACTACGGCCATAAAAATCTCTCTCTTGTTTTACTACAACGTTTTTTCTTTTACTATAATATCATTTTTCAAAGTAATGTAAACAAAAGTTTTAATTTTGCAGGGGGTAAGCAAAAGATTACACCCTGCATTAAAGTGTAGCCGCCGTCTACTGGTAAAATTACTCCAGTTACAATTGCAACCTGTACTGTTAAATCAAAATAGTTTTTCTTCCTTTTCGTTCACAAATTTCTTGCATAAACAACGAGGGTTGTCCCCCTTAAAAAATATTCCCTTAATCAACAAGGGCTGTCCCCCCAAAAAAAGATTTCTTTAATAAACAACAAGGGCTGTCCCCATAAAATTTCTTTCCTAAAAAACAAGGGCTGTCCCCCAAAAAGATTTCTTGCATAATCAACAAGGGCTGTCCCCATAAAAAAAGCACAGCTGAAAAACTTCCAGCTGTGCTTAAAAGCAAAACTAATTTATATATTTCAGGATTTTGTTTTATTATTCTTCAGTTGTCTGAAGAGCGGCAAATCCTTCTTCACCAGTTCTTACTTTTACAACGTTTTCAACATCGTAAACAAAGATCTTACCATCACCAATGTGACCTGTATAAAGAACGTCTTTTGCAGCCTTAATTACTGTATCTACTGGTACTGCAGATACAACGATTTCAACTTTAATTTTTGGAAGAAGAGTCATATCAAGTTCTACACCACGATATTTTGATGTATTTCCGTGCTGCACACCACATCCAAGTACGTTTGTTACTGTCATACCTGTTACACCAATCTGGTTCATTGCATTTTTAAGATCATCAAACTTACTCTGTCTTGTAACAATAACAATCTTACTGAATGGATGTCCTTCATCAGCAACTTTTCCTGCAAATGTTGTTGTCTTAACAACAGGAATTGCATCTTCTTTTGCAGCAGGTGTACCTTCTGTTGCAGATGAAGATTCTCCTCCAAGTACCTGTGGAGCAAGCATAAATCCTGCATAAGATGATTCAATACCGTGTTCAAGTTTATCAAGACCAATGATTTCTTCTTCTTTTGAAGCACGTAATCCGTGGAACTTCTTAATTAACCAGAATGTAAGTGTCATACATACTGCTGTCCATGCAACGATTGCAAATTCACCAAGACATTGTACTCCAAGATGTTTGAATCCGCCACCATAGAATAAACCAGATTCAACGTTGAATAAACCATCTGCTAATGTACCCCAGATACCGTTTGCAAGGTGAACACCTACAGCACCAACTGGATCATCAATGTGTAATTTAAGATCAAGTAATTCAACTACTAATACAACTAAGAAACCTGCTACGATACCAATGATTGTTGCTCCAAGAGGATCAACTGTTGCACAAGGAGCTGTAATTGCTACAAGTCCTGCCAATGAAGCGTTTAATGTCATAGAAACATCTGGCTTTCCGTTTTTTACCCAGGTAAAAATCATTGTAGTAACTGAAGCTACTGCAGGAGCAATTGTTGTTGTTACGAATACTGCAGCAAGACCACCTACTCCACGAAGCTGTGTACATGCAGCACCATTGAATCCGTACCATCCAAACCAAAGGATGAATGTACCAAGAGCACCCATTGTTAGTGAGTGTCCTGGAATAGCGTGAACTTTTGTTACTTTTCCAGATTCATCACGATCATATTTACCAATACGAGGTCCTAAGAAAATAGCACCAATTAAAGCTGCTACACCACCAACAGAGTGAATTGCAGCAGATCCAGCAAAATCAACAAAACCAAGCTGAACTAACCAACCCTGAGAGTTCCAAACCCATCCAGCTTCAATTGGATATACAATTCCTGAAATTACTGCTGAATAGATACAATACGCACTGAACTTTGTTCTTTCTGCCATTGCACCAGAAACGATTGTTGCTGCTGTTGCACAGAATACAAGGTTGAATGTGAATGATGACCAGTCACAGCTCATATCTCCAAAGTGTGTAAACAACTGAAGATTTGGTTTACCAATTAATCCAAAGAAGTAGTTTTCGCTTAACATTAAACCAAAACCAAGTAACATGAACATTGGTGTACCAATACAGAAGTCCATCAAGTTTTTCATGATGATATTACCAGCGTTCTTTGCGCGGGTAAAACCTGTTTCAACCATTGCAAATCCACACTGCATGAAAAATACAAGTGCGGCACCAATCAGGAACCAGATTGCATAGGCTTCTTTTCCAGCTGCCTGCTGTGCAATTTCTGTTACCTGCTCTAATGTAACTGCTGCGTCCATAAAAAGACCTCCTGACATAAAAAAAACGACAATGATATCAACACAAAAAAGGGGGTCTGTCCCCCTCTACATGCCGACATCATTGCCGTCTTATCTAAAACTTAGTGTTTAAAAACAAAAAAGCGTCGTAGAGGGTTAACTTCTACGACGCCTTTGCCATTTGATGTTTTATTTATAGTTTTTTCATTGGAAAATGTAAATAGGTTTTATAGAATTTGTATTTTTTACAAAAAAGTAAAGATTTTATTATAAATTATACAATATTCAAAACTACAGATAAAATCAGGGCAAACGCATTATAAACGCTTTTCCGTAATGTTGGTGCGAAGGAGCGGGGCGTTGTTCAAAAACACTCTTTTTGTGGCTGCTGCGAAGCGGCAGTTCAATAGTTTCTATACCACAAAAAGCGTGTAGCGCATTATTGCGCGGTTTTGAATCACGCAACCGTGACTGGGAGCCAAAAAATCGGATTTTTGTTTATAATGTGGAAGCTCTGAATGTTCTGACAGTATCTCAGAATCTGGAAGTTCTGTATTTAAAAGTGTAATTTTTTGCATAAATATACAATAAATAGTTATAAAATTGCATATTCTTGACAATGTTCCCCTGAATTTACATAATCATTGCTATGATTAACCCATTAGCAAAAGAATTAAATGAAGTATTATCTGGTTCAGTTGTAGACGCTCTTATGTCAGACATGGGACAGCGCCTGTATTTTCCAAACGGTATTATTGCTCAAGGTGGAGAGGCCGCAAAAGATGCAACTCTTGCAAACGGTACAATTGGTATGGCTGTTGCAAACGGAACTCCTATTGAGCTGGAATCTTACAAAAAGTTGATGCCAACTCTTGGTCCAAGAGAAACTGTTGCCTATGCAAAAACTGCAGGAAATCCTGATGTCCGCAACCTCTGGAAAGAAAAGATTTTAGAAAAAAACCCGGACTTAAAGGGAAAGAAAATTTCTACACCAATCTTAGTTCCAGGTTTAACAGCTGTTCTTTCTTATGTATGTGACCTCTTTGTTGGAGAAAATAAACCTTTACTTGCAGCTGATCCTAGTTGGGATAATTATGAATTAATTGCTTCTGCACGTCGTAATGCAGAGTTTCATCAGTTCAAATGTTTTGAAAATGGAAAATTTAATATTCCTGGAATTGAAGCCGCAATGAAAGCTGATGCAGAAAAATATGGTTCAGTTCGTATCATTTTGAACTTCCCGCAGAATCCATCTGGATACAGTCCAACAAAAGCAGAAGCAAAAGAACTTTGCCGCATTGTAAAGGAAATTGCAGAAAGCGGAAAACAGGTGCTGGTCCTTTCTGATGATGCTTACTTTGGCTTAAACTATGAAGATGACATTGAACCTCAGTCATTATTTGCTTACATGGCAGATTTACATGAAAATGTTCTTGCAATTAAAGCAGATGGTCCTACAAAGGAAGATTTTGCATGGGGATTCCGTACAGGATTCATCACATTCGCTTCAAAAGGATTAACAGATGCTCAGATTTCTGCATTAACAACTAAGTTCATGGCAGCAATCCGTTCTTCAGTTTCATGTTCTTCTACAGTTTCTCAGAGCCTTGTATTAAAAGCTCTGGCTGATGAAGAACACAACAAACAGAAAGTAGAACTAAGAGCTATGTTAAAACGTCGTTATGATGCAGTTCGTGCTTTCCTGAATACACATACATCTAAAGTCCTTGAACCACTTCCTTTCAACTCTGGTTATTTTATGAGCTTTAATGTAAAAACAGGAAATGCAGAAGAGATTCGTAAAAAACTTCTTGCCGAAAAGGGAATAGGTATCATTCAGATTGATGCAAATACTCTTCGTGTAGCTTTCTCAAGTATTGATGAAGATAAGATTGAAAAGGTTTATTCTGAAATATATAATGTTGCTGAATCAATGTAATAACTGAGTCTTTCGGGGCTCAGTCCCCGGGAATTTTATGAATAAATCAAATATCACGGTGGTAAAGATTGTTCTTGCCACCGTTTTTTTTAGTATTTTTCTATTTTTTTCAGGCTGTTCAAAGCAGACTTCTCCTGACAGAATTGTTATCTGGACTGATAATGCTGAATTTGCCCAATATACAGAACTTTTTAATAAAACCCATTCCAAAGATAAAGCCATAGTTGTATATAAATCTAATCCGGCATTGTCACTTCCGCCTGCAAAAGATGAACTTCCACCAGATATAATTGTGGGATCCTGGCTTAGAACAGACTCAACTCCAAAATATTTCAGGTCATTGGATTATATTTTTGATCATCAGATACTTACTTCAAAAATGTTTTATCCAGAGCTTTTTGAATCTGGAAAATCAAAACAAGTTCAGTATCTTCTTCCGGTGAGTTTTAATCTGCCGGTAATTATTTTTTCAAAAGAGAACAAAAACTTTGTAGATACAAATTATTCAATGTCTCTGGAACAATTAAGAAAAATTTCTGCGGAATATAATCAGAAAAACAAAAAAGGAAATTATACACGCATAGGATTTTCACCTTACAGTAATTCAGATTTTCTATATCTGGTTACAAAACTTAATGATGTGGATTTTCACGGGTACAAAAATACAATTGTCTGGGATAATGAAGCTCTTTTAAAAACTGTAGCGGACTTACAGGACTGGATAAATACAGACAACACTTCCTGTCAGACTGAAGAAGATTTTGCATTTAAATATCTTTTTATGCCTTATTACAGACAGGTTACTTCCGGAAGAACCTTATTCTCATATACAACAAGCGATCAGCTTTTTAAGGTAATGAATGAACAGATTTTTAATATTGATTACCGCTGGATTTATGAAAAATCAAAAATTCCTATTGAAGATTCCTACAAAATGATGGGAATTTATAAAAATGCTGCAAATATTGTAGGTGCATCTGAATTTATTACATGGTTTTTCCAGCCTGAAAATCAGAAATTGATTCTGGAACGTAAAGAAAGCTTAAATCTCCAGGTAGACAATTTTGGAATTGCAGGCGGATTCTCTGCAATCAGGGAAGTTACGGAACACTATCTGCCTGTTTATTACAAACCACTACTTGAAAATCTTCCCCCATCAACAATGATAGAAGTTTCTCAAAAATTGCCTGCCCGTTGGGAAAGTTACCGCAACAACGTGGTTGTAGAATATTTAAGGACAGCAATCTCTTCACCAGAACAATCTCCATCAATTACAGAGCTGGAAAAAGACTGGCGAAGAAAAATGTCTTTTAACTAGACTCTTTAGATATGCCCTTATTTTGCAAAGATTTTTTCGGCATATCTTACTGTATCCATTGCATCCTTTCCGTAAAAATCAGCATGAATCATATCCGCATATTCCTGAGTTAAAACTGCTCCGCCAGCACAAACTTTTGCCCATGGACATTCTTTTTTAAGCTGTTTTATTGTTTCTTCCATGGTCGGTACAGTTGTTGTCATAAGTGCAGAAAGTCCTACCAGCTGAACTTTATCCTTTTTACAGGCTTCAACAATAATTTCCGGTGCAACATCTTTCCCCAAATCAATGACAGTAAAATCATAGTTTTCTAAGAGAACCTTTACAATATTTTTCCCAATATCGTGAATATCACCTTTAACAGTGGCTATTATAATTTTTCCTTTGGAAGTTCCTTTTTTTCCACTTGCTTCAAGAAAAGCCTTAATTTCAGTAAAAGCAGATTTTGCCGCCTCTGCTGCCATTAAGAGCTGAGGCAGATACATAGTTTTTTCTTCAAAACGTTTTCCTACGTAATCAAGACCTGGAATAAGATGCCCATTTATAATTTCAAGGGAATCTGTGGTTGTTAAAAGTTCCCTTGTACATTTTGCAGCATCTTCTTTAAGACCATGAATTACCGCATAAGAAAGTGGACTTTGGGGTGCTGCAGGTCTGTCCCCGCTGGAAGTCTGTTTGATATCCTTAACTCCCATTTTTTCAGAATTTTGAGATGTAATAGAAAGGCCTGCTCCTGCTGCCTGAACAGGATTTTTTTCAGTCCATGCAATGTAATCAGTACAATTTTCATCTTTTCCCATAAGCAGACAAAAAGTTTTGTAGGCTTTCATCATTTCAAACTGCAGTGGATTCATGATTGCCGCACTTAATCCGTATGTCAGACACATGGTAAAAAAAGCAGAGGTAACAAATTCTCTGTCTGGTAATCCAAAAGAAACATTTGAAATTCCAAGACTTGTATTTCCACCCATTTCATGAATAGCTTTCACTGTTTCCAGTGTTGCTATACCGGCTTTGGAATCAGAACTTACAGCCATAGCAAGTGGATCTATGATAATATCCTTTTTACAGATACCATATTTTTCAGCTTCAGCATAAATTTTCTTTGCAATTTCAATTCTTTTTTCAGAAGCTTCAGGAATTCCCTCTTCATCAAGAGTCAGCCCTATAATTACACCGCCATATTTTTTTGCCAGTGGAAAAATCTCTTTCATTACTTCCTGTTTGCCGTTTATAGAATTAATTAAAGGTTTTCCGTTGTAGCGTCTCAGAGCAGATTCCATAACTTTTACATCAGTGGTATCAATTTGTAATGGCAGTTCTGTTACAGCCTGAAGTTCTGTCATTACTTTTGTCATCATTTCATTTTCATCAATTTCAGGAAGTCCTACATTTACATCAAGAACGTCAGCTCCAGCCTGATCCTGTTCAATTCCCTGGTGAATGATGTACGGAATATCATTGTTTCGCAGAGCTTCCTTGAATTTTTTCTTTCCGGTTGGATTAATTCGTTCTCCAATCAGAACAGGCTTATATTTATGGCCAAAATAAACAACTTTTGAGTTAGATGAAATCACAGTTTCAGTTTTTGTTCGTTTTTCTTTACTTAAAGGCAGATAACCTTCTGAATTAATTAAGTCTGAAAGTTTTTTTATGTATTCGGGATTTGTCCCGCAACATCCACCAACAAGTCCGGCACCCATTTTCAGAATTTTATTCATTGCCTTTACAAAATCGTCTGCATCTACATCAAAAACAGTTTTACCGTCAACAACTTTAGGTAATCCGGCATTAGGTTTTACAATTACAGGAACAGAAGCTATTTTTATAAGACGTTCAACACTTTCCATCATTTCCAGTGGACCAAGACTGCAGTTCAACCCCAAAGCTTCAACTCCCAGTCCTTCCAGCATAGTAACCATACATTCTGGAGTAGAACCGCTTAAAGTTCTGCATTCAGTATCATAGACGTTAGTAACAAAAATCGGCAGGTTGATTCCTGCTTCTTCCATAGCTTCCTTTACCGCAATAATACAGGCTTTTGTTTCGTAACCGTCATTCATGGTTTCAATATAAAAACAGTCTATGTTTTGTTTAGCAGCAATTACAGCAGTCTTCTTAAAAAGTTTTACTGCATCTTCAAAATCCAGGTCTCCCATAGGTTTTAAAAGTTTTCCGCAAGAAGACATATCGTATGCTATAAAATGATCCTTATTTTCAGCCTGTTCACTTTCAATTTTTTTACGGGCGTCCTCTGCATTTTTTATGGCAGCACAAATAACTTTTTCAAGATTAAGGGCAAATTTTGAATCATAAGCACCAAAGGAATTTGTAAGAACTATATTACTTCCTGCCTTGAAATAGTTGTAATGAAGTTCCACAATCTTATCCGCATGAGAAAGATTCCAGTTTTCTGAAAGTTCTCCCGGCTTAATACCAAAGGTCTGCAATACAGTTCCAGTTCCTCCATCCAGAACAAGAACTTTTTTTCCAAGTAATTCCCTTAATCTATTTTCTCTGCTCATAATAAATCCTTTTAGTTTTAATTAAGTTTTCTTTACAGTTCCAGATCCACAGTTACAGCGCCAGTCACCTTAATTAAATCTTCCGGTGCAATTTTTATCTGCAATCCTCGCTGTCCGCCACTTATGCAGACTTTTTCGTGTAAAAGAATCTGTTCATCAATAAATGTGCGAAACTGCTTTTTCATACCAATAGGAGTGCATCCGCCTCTAATATAACCAGTCAGCCCTAAAAGTTCCTCTGGTTTTACCGGATTAATTTCTTTACATCCTGCAGCCTGCCTTGCTTTTTTCAGATTAATTTCAGAAGTTGCAGATTCACAGAATACGCAGATTTCCTTAGTGTCAGTCCTCATTACAATAGTCTTAAAAATAGTCATAGGATCCACACCTAATTTTTCTGCTATTCTTAAGGCAGCACCTTTTTCAAGTACATGTTCACCATCATCTTCATAAGACGAAGTTTCAAAAGGAATATTATTTTTTTCTAGAATTCTCATTGCGTTTGTTTTTTGCATAGTGGCTTATAATATCGGCAAAAAAAAGTTTAGTCAGCACTAATAATATGTATTTTATAGTAACAGGCCGGTCAAAACACCAACTCGCAATTCACAGTTCCCTAACGGTCAGCAACCGCAGGTTTTAGCCTGTGGTTGCCGCTGTCGCGCTGTTCATTTCTCGGGCCAGGTGAGAATTGTTTTATAGTGCGTAATTTAAAAGGGTAATTTTCAATTTTTTAATAGCTAATGTCGTATAATTATTAAAAAAAAATAAATTTTTAAAAAAATATTGATTTTAAATCTTTGTAATATAGTGAGTTATAAAAAATAATAAAAAAAATTAAAAAAAATTTTTAATTTTTTTTAGAAATTCTGTTGACACTTTTTTTATCTAAGTATATATTCATTATCACCGTCGCGACAGTGAGTTGCGACACTCTAAAAACTCCCTAAAAAAGAGTTATAAAAAGTTGTTTGACAGTTCAGGGAAGGAAAGAAATAGAACAAGTAAGGTTCTAAACATAAAATGCGAATTAATTCGCTAGTTTAGTTCATTTAATTGACTACATTTTACTAGTTTATAAAAACTAGCTCAAAATCAATTCAACTAAATATTAAAAGTTGGGTTTGAATTACTTTATGAAATCAATACCCTTCGGGGTTTTGAAATAATCATGGAGAGTTTGATCCTGGCTCAGAACGAACGCTGGCGGCGCGTCTTAAGCATGCAAGTCGAATGGCAAGAAGAGGGCTTGCTCTCTTCTTAGAATGGCGGACTGGTGAGTAACGCGTGGGTGATGTACCCTTCAGCTGGGGATAGCTGTTAGAAATAGCAGATAATACCGAATACGCTCTCATTTGTTAGAGGAGTGAGAGGAAAGGAACTTTAGTTTCACTGAAGGAACGGCCCGCGTACTATTAGCTTGTTGGTGAGGTAACGGCTCACCAAGGCGATGATAGTTACCCGGCCTAAGAGGGTGATCGGGCACATTGGGACTGAGATACGGCCCAGACTCCTACGGGAGGCAGCAGCTAAGAATATTCCGCAATGGACGAAAGTCTGACG
>JALEPQ010000031.1 GCA_022768685.1 Spirochaetia bacterium | reverse complement strand
TAAAATAACAGATTTTTTATAAAAATTTGACGTAAAATAAAAGTATGATAAAAGTGCTAAAAAAACGTTTCATTTTATAATAAATTTCCTTTTTTATAAATAAAGTAACATTTTTTCTTGACTGAAAAATATTTTGAGATTTATCATAAGATAAAAGGGTGAAAAAAGTTACAAAATTAGGGTGTATGTAACCAAAAAAAGCCCGGAAAAAGTATTTGGAGGAAAAAATGAAAAAAGTATTAGCTTTCGTATCATCTGTTCTTTTACTTGCTTCAGCTGCATTTGCTGATGTTTCTGTAAAAAAATTAGATGATGGAAAAGTAGAAGTTACATTCTTCTACGCTAATCCACGTGCGGGTGAAGTTCTTGTTGCAGGAGATTTCACAAATTGGCAGGATGGAGCCGAACCTATGGAAAAGGGTGAAAAAGGCTTCACATTGGTAAAGGTTGTTCCAGCAGGAACAATAATGAAGTATAAGTTCATTTCAGATGGTAACTGGACAGAAGATATACATGAACCAGATAAGGTTGATGATGGTTTTGGTGGACACAATGGTTTAATTGATGTTGATGAATTAGTTGCTGCATCTGCAGGTTCTGCAGAAGGTTCAGCTCCATCTAAAAAGTCTGCTGTTAAGTTCCAGACTTGGTCTATGGTTGGCGCTCAGAATAAGTGGTCTCTCACAGATGGAAAAATGGCAGAAGATTCACTTGGAATTGGCGTAAAATCTTACTGGAAATTCGGTGGAAACATTACTCCACATGTTCCTGTATATGCTGAAATTGCTGTTGCAGAAAATGACGGATTCTCAAACATCTACAGCGAAGAAGAAGGCAAAAAAATTGGTGCTGCTAATGCATGGAAAAATGGTGCTAAAGGTTTAGCTGATATTGCTATTGATCCAATTGCTTATGCAAACGGTGGTGCTGAAAAAACTTATCTTGGTCATTTCAAGACAGGTATTGAAACTCCTTATGTAAACTTTAATACAGGTTATAAATATGCAAAACTTCCACCTCACACAAATGTAAACTGGGTAACAGTTGATAAGGAATGGGAAGCTGGTTATTCAGCAGTAGGTGGATACGGTGAATATTCTCTTGGTTCAGCTGCTAAAGAAGCTATTTCTTCTCTCACAAATGGAAACGTTTCATTAGAAGCTGTTGTTGCTCCTAACAAATCTGCAGACCGCGCTGGTAATCAGTACGGTATTTACAGCTATGTAGATGCAACATTATTCGGTTCACACTATGTAGACTTCCAGTTTAACAGTGCATTTGGTAAAACAATTGATACATTCTTTACAAAAGCCATGGAAGATGATTTTATTCTTGGTTACCGTGGAGATTTAGGTCCAGTTACAGTAAAAGCTAACGGATTATTCAATCTTTATGGAGCAAATGAAATCGCAGCAGGATATAAAACATTATATTCACCAGCTTCTTCTGACGTTGGTAAAGTAAATGATGCTCCAAAGAACTATCTTGATAACGCTGCAGCTAACTTAAACGTTTATTATTCAAATGATTTTGTTGATGTAACTGTTGGTGGACGTTTCCGTGGAGCACAGGCTTCTATGATGTATGTAGAAGAAGGTGCTGATGATCATACAAACATTTCTGATCAGTTAGGTTCTTTAAACAGAATGAGAGCCTGGATTGATGCAACAGTTTATCCAGTAAGTTTCCTTTCTGTAGGATTAAATCCTTATTTTGAAATGACATTAAATAAAGCTTCAAAATCTTCTTTCAAAGATAAAGACAACTACAAAATTTATTTAAAACCAAGCTTTACATTTGATTTTATTGACATTGCCTTCATTGATGCTATTTTAAGCGGATATACAGAAATGTCATACAATACAAGCAAAAAAGATGCAGTAAAATATGGTACATCAGAAGCTACTCAGTTTGGTGTTGAAGAAGGTGGACTTAAGTTTGAAATGAATCTTGATAACGATGTAGTTCCTCACTTTGATGTATTCTACGGATACGATGCAAATGATGCAGATCTTACACTTCATACATTAATTGCAGAAGCAGATCTTCCACTTGGAATTGCTGCTCAGATTGGTGCAGGCTTAAGAACTACAGGAACAAAACTTGATTCAAATCCATTTGGTTTCTTCTTAGGTGCTAATAAACAGATTAATCAGAAATTCAAGACAATCCTTTACAGCCAGTTTGTTTACAACATGGATCCTTACAAGGCATTTGGTGATGGACAGGATGCTCTTAATCTTGATGGACTTACACTTGATTCTGCAGCAAACAACTACAAAAACGCAGCTGCTGTACGTGTAGCAGTAAGATTTGATTTCTAATTAAAAAAAGGGAGAAAAACGTATGAAAAAATTAAGCAAAATTGCTTTCGCAACATTAGCTGGGCTTGCAATGATTGTTTCTGCAACAAGCTGTGTACAGATTCATGCTAATGATTCAGAAGTTGGCGATCTTACAGGATTCTATGTAAGAGGCGCTATGAATAACTGGGGAAACGGAACTGGTATTTCAACAGATCGTGAAGCTTTGGAAAAAGAATGTTCTTTTACAAAAAATGATGATGGTACATATACTTATGTATTTACAGCTCCTGCAGAAGAAGTTGAATTTGCAATTGCAGATGCAGATTGGAAAGAAAAATTCTGTGATGAAGAAGTAGCAGTTGGTGCTGGAAAAGTAACAATTAATCTGAGTACTGGTGGAAATGCAAAAATTACCGGACTTTCAAAAGGTTCAAAATACAAGATGACAGTTATTGCACTTCCAACATCTGTAGTTGTTTCAGTTGATTTAGATGGTGAAATTGTAGAAGTTGATAACAGCAATGCATTTGCAGACTTATATGTTCGCGGTGGAATGAATGGTTGGGCAAAAGGTGAAATTACAAAGAATGACGATGGTTCTTATACATTTGACTTTAAAGCAACTGGTGAAGACCTTGAATTCAAGGTAGCTGATAATGGTTATGCAGTAGCATATGGAAAAGATTCTTCCGATATCGCAGTTGGTGGTGACTTTGTTGCTTTGAAGAGCAAAGGTGATAATGCTAAACTTACAGGAATGGTTATCGGAAACGAATACAAACTTACATTAAAGATTGAAAACAATGTAGTTTCTGTAAAATTAACACTTGAAAAAAACAATGTACCAACATTCTACGTAATAGGAGATGGTGAACTTACAGAAATGAAATATGATGGAACATCATACTCAACTGATGTTGTTGCTAAAGGAGCTGCAGCTACTTTAACAATTTATTCAGAAAAATTTTATTATGGAGCAGAAGGAGAAATTCCACTTGAAACAGCAACTGTAATTACAAAGAGTGAAACTAAGAAATCTCTAACTCTTACAGGATTATCAGATGGAGTAACATATAAAGTATCAGTGACTCCTTCTGCTACAAAAACAGAGATAAAGGTTAAAAAACCTACAGTAAAGGATATTAAAGGTCTTGCTGTTTTGAATGGTAACTTTGGTGGTGCTCCTATAACATTAAACTGGACAGGAGAAGTTGCTGTTGTTCAATTAGAAAAAGGTACTTCACTTTCGGTGTGGGGAGGAGGTGCTGACGTGATTGAATTTGGTATTGCAAAGAATAGTAGTTGGGACTTTAAGTACTGTAATGTAGCTGCAATTACAGCTGCTGGTGAATACACTGTAAATGAAGGTCAATCTAGTGAACCAGGAAACAATGGTGTTATTAGAATTCCTGATGTAGTTGCTGAGGGTAAGCTTGTAAAGACCTTAAAATTAACAATTACATCTGAAGACGCATCACTTAAATTAAAAGTAGAAGTTATTAACTAATAGTAAATAACAAAACTTAAAACCTCCAAAAGGATTGCCTTTTCAAAAAGGCAATCCTTTTTTTATCTTCATTCCATAGGGGTCTGTCCCCATTAAAATTCCCCTCCGGCCCGAGAAATGAACTGGCTGCGTTAGCAGAGTGCGCCAGTTTTTTGCAAAAAAAACTGGGTAGCAGCTTGCTGCGTAAGCACCGCGCGTTAGCAAGCAGTGAATTGCGAGTAGGTGCTGCGACTGGCCTAAAAAAATCCATGTCCCCTCTGTAAATCTGCTTTCCCATAGAATCAATTACAAATTACCTTAAGTGCCTCTCGCAAGTTTTTTGTCTGCAAAAAACTTGAAAGCAGCGCAATGTTCATTAGCATTGTAAATTGCCTATACGCGCTCGAATTACCTTAAGTGCCTCTCGCAAGTTTTTTTGTCTACAAAAAACTTGAAAGCAGCGCAACGTTCATTAGCATTGTAAATTGCCTATGCGCGCTGCTTAAAAGATCCGTTTAATAGAGGTTTGTCCTTGTATACATACAAAACGTTTTGTAAAGAGGATGAAAGCTTACAGGATGACAGAACAATTAAGTTATTTTATAATTTAGAAAAAGTAGACAAAATTACTGATAAATCT
>JALEPQ010000169.1 GCA_022768685.1 Spirochaetia bacterium | reverse complement strand
AAAAAACATTTATCTCTGTCCCCTTTGTTCTATCTTCATTTATCTGCTATACTCTGTTTTATGACTGATATTAGCAAATTCTTAAGCGATGTAAACAAAATCATGAAGCATGACCGCCAGAACAATTCCGGTAAATCAGATTACGAACGAATCCATGATGACATTCGGAAACTTTTTGAAAGAATGTCATCTGTACCAGGTCAACTGCCAAACTCAATATTTAATTATTGGGAAAATGAATATATCTTTAATTCCATGAACCAGACTGCAGAACCAAGTGAAGATAATTTGAATCACCTTGCAGCATTCCTTGCTTTTCTTGGAAACAGCGATGAATTAGATTCCTACATTGTTGATAAAGACTGGGAAGAGCTGGCAGATGCCGTTAAATATGAAGCAGAAGATCTTCCAATAGATATCTTACAAGATTTAATGTCCATTCTGGTTTCACACGGGGCATACTAAAAACATGACACCAACAACATCATCTATATATACAGAATGTAAACAATGTCCCCGCTCCTGTAAAGTTGACCGAACAAAATCAACAGGATATTGCAGAGAACCATCAGAACTAAGACTTTCCTTTGCAGGTCTCCATTTTGGAGAAGAACCATTAATAACAGTTTTTGGTGGCAGCGGAACAATCTTTATTACAGGATGTACATTACGTTGCGCATTCTGCCAAAACTATCAGATAAGTCAAAATGGATACGGAACAGAAGTTTCCTCAGAAAATTTTACAAAAATCTGTTTAGACCTGCAGAATGCTGGTGCTGAAAACATCAATCTGGTTACAGGAAGCCATCATATTCCAAAACTTGCTCAGTTTATTCAAGAAGCAAAGAATAAAGGTGTTACAATTCCATTCTGCTGGAATTCTTCTGCATATGAAACCGTTGAAATGCTGGAATTATTAAAAGGATTAGTAACAATCTGGCTTCCAGATTTAAAGACCCTAAGCAGTCCTCTTTCAGCAAAACTTTTCGGCGCACCAGATTATCCTGAAGTTGCGGCAAATGCAATAAAGTGGATGATAAAAAACAATCCCCTCAAAATAGAAGAAATTCCATCACCAAAAAATGCAAAACATGCAGACTGGGCAGAAGACGGTGAACCTCGAGAAAAGATGACACAAGGAGTTATAATCCGTCATCTATTCCTGCCAGGAAAATTTGAAGAAACCGCAGACGTTTTAGGCTGGCTCAAAGAAAATGCAGATAAAAAAGCCTGCATAAGTCTGATGAATCAATACACTCCAGTACCATTCAATGAAGATGCAGAAAAAACTAAGAACAGAATGAAAACTCTCTCAGCCATAGAAAATCGACTTGTTACAAGGCAGGAAGATGCAGACATTCAGGATCTTATAGAAGCATTTGATTTTGATTATCTTTTTTATCAGGAACTAAGCGATGATACAAGCTGGCTTCCAGATTTTACAAGACCACAACCATTTTCAAATAATCTGGCAACACCAATCTGGCATTGTTAATTTAATAATTTCAGGTCAGTTCCAATACCAAGTCGCATTTCGCTGCTTACCTACGGACGGTGCTTACGCAGCAAGCTGCTACCCAGTTTTTTCAAAACTGGCGCACTCGGCTAAAGCCGCCAGCTCAATTCTCCAACCAGCGGTCCTTTGGTAATATGTGTCTCTGTCCCCTTTGTCACACCAACTTTCAATTTACTCTGTCCCCACTGTAATCTATGTTCATTACACTTTACTCTGTCCCCACTGTAATCAGTACACTTTACTCTGTCCCCTTTGTCCTCTTTCCGCACACCGTAAAAAAGTTACTTTTATACAATTTTTTAGTATAAATAACATCTTTTCTTATATTCTTTTCGTGATATAATCTTACTATTATGATAGACAATAAACTTACTGGTATTGCAGTTCCACTTGGAGCCCTCTACACAAAAGATAATCCTGTTATTGGTGAATTTGCCGATCTTGTACCTTTTGCAAACTTCTGCAAAAAAGCAGGAATAAAAATCATTCAGCTTCTTCCATTGAATGACACCGGAACTCAAAGTTCTCCATATTCGGGTCTTTCTGCTTATGCACTTCATCCTATTTATATCCGCATAAAAGATATACCTGTTTTTAAGGATGTTTACAAAATTGATGATAAGTTTACTAAAGCTTATGACAATTTTATAAAGGACAATAAGTACACTCTTCGTTACAGTTATGACAGTATCTCAACTGCAAAGACAGCTCTGCTTCAAAAACTTTTCGAACATACTGACATTTATGAATCAGGCTCTGCAGATGAAGAACTTTCAAAGTTCATAAAATCAAATCCATGGATTAAAAATTATGCCGTATATAAAAATCTAAAATGGAATTATATGCAGGCTTCCTGGAAATTCTGGCATGAAGATGATCAACATAAAACCAAAGAAGAAATAGATTCTCTATGGAATAAAAAGGCATTTAAAAAAGAACATCTGTTCTATGCATGGTGTCAGATGGTTGCCTTTAACCAGTTAGAAGAAGCCGTAAAAACAGTCCATGAACAGGGTATCATTCTAAAAGGTGATATGCCAATTTTAATGAATGAAGATTCATGTGACGCATGGGCTTATCCTGAATATTTTAATCAGAATTTACGGGCAGGTTCTCCTCAAGATGGTGAAAATCCAAAAGGTCAGAACTGGGGATTCCCAACTTACAACTGGAAAAATCTAAAAACAGACAAATATGAATGGTGGATTAATCGTCTTAAAATTGCAGAAAAATTCTATGATGCATATCGTCTTGATCACATTTTAGGCTTTTTCAGAATCTGGGCCATTCCAAGTGCCGATTGCAATGCTCTAAATGGACATACAGAACCTTTTGTGGCAATCAAAAAAGATCAGCTTAAAGAACTCGGTTTTGATGAAAACAGAATAAGATGGCTTTCTCAGCCTCATATTCCTACAAGTGCAGTAGAAGATATCACATGGAATCATACAACTGCTTATACAATTTTAAACAAGTTATGTACAAAACTGGACGGAGAAGAACTTTGGCTTTTCAAGAAAAATCTGTCTGGTTCACAGGCTATCTATGACTGTGATTTTGAAAGTTTTGTTACCAGAGAAGCTGAATTCAGAATCAAAGATAAACTTGTAGAATACTGGTCTAACAGAACTTTGCTTGAAATAACAAAAAACAAGTATGTTCCAATGTGGACTTATTTCCAGTCAACTTCATGGGCTTCGTTAAATGGCGAAGAAAAAGAAAAACTTACAAAATTATTCACAACAGTAGGAAAAGAAAGTGAAAAAGCATGGAAAAAGCAATCTGAAGATATTCTGGGAACACTTACAAAATCTGTAAAAATGATTCCTTGTGGAGAAGATCTGGGGGTTGCAATCTCATGTGTTCCAGAAGTAATGAACAAATACAATATTCTTGGACTTCGTGTTGTTAGATGGAATCGTATCTGGTCAGATTACGGCCAGCCATATATTCCATTCGAAAAAATAGATAATCTCTCTGTTACAACAACATCAGTTCATGACTCTTCAACTATTCGTCAATGGTGGGATACAGAAAAAGACAGCATTAAAGCTTTCATCTTTGCAAATCCTCAGGAATTTAATATTACGGAAACAGAAGAAAGTTCTATATGGAATAAAGCAGATGAACTTTCAAAGCAGTCTTTTGAGCCTGACACTGCTGAAAAAATTCTTAAAGCCTGCAGCAGAACAAATAGTAAATGGTTAATAAATCCTCTTCAGGATTTCCTTTACATGAATAAAGAGTATTGGCTTGAAAAAGCTGAAGATGAACGAATAAACATTCCAGGAACAGTGTCTATGTTCAACTGGACATATCGTTTACCAGTAGATATTGAAACTTTATCTAAGGATGATGTACTTATTAATAAAATAAAAAATATAGCCCAACGCTAAAAATTATAAAAAGAAGACTAAAATTTTAGGGGAAAGATTATGAACATTTCATATAATGAATTTCACGTAAGCAAAAAAATTCGAGATTTATGCAACTTTAATGAAGGCCTCTTTGCCTCAAGTGGAAACATTGTTTTTGCAAACATGAAGAATGTACGGGACTTTGCAGTTTTACTTAATGATGTAATTAAAAGTCAGGGGAATCCTGAAAAACAAGTAAGTGCCGCTCAGTTAAATGCTATGGGATTAATCGATGAAATTTTTCATCAGGTCTGTATGCTTTACAGAAGAGATATATGTTCTGAATTTATGACAGATTTATTAAATAATCTGAATCAGGAATATACAAAGGAAGAAATAGATACCCTTCTTTTAGACTTCATGAAATTCTTCCCGCCAACAGAAGTTTACAAAGGTCATCTTTCACCAAAAGAATATTTAGAAAAAACAGCTATTGATACTGGAACCGGTAAAGAACGAACAAACAGAGAACAAACTCTGGAAGAAATGATTCTTCTTCACCTTGCAAATGAGAATCCTGCATTCAAACCATTTGCAATTCTATTCAATGATGAAGAACTTGCAGAAAATTCTCTTTACAAAAAAACATGGCTCTCTATAAATAAATATGCAGAAACAAAACCATCTTTTGGTCCTTTTAATCACGATCTAATCAATCTGCTTCGAGAACCAGTTTTGTTTGCACCAGACAGCTTAAAAGGACAGCTGGAATATATCCAGAAGCATTGGATTAAAATTTTAGGCGAATGGCTAAAAAAAATCTTAATGGGAATTGATTCAATCTCAGAAGAAGAAAAAGCCATGTGGCATGGATTTGGCGGTGGTGAATTACCAGACATGCAGCCTTATTCTTTTGAAAACCTTGTTCAGGAATATGAACGATACAGTCCAGATCGTGACTGGATGCCAAAAGTTGTTTTGATGGCAAAAACTGTCCTGGTATGGCTGGATCAACTTACAAAACAATACGGATACCCCATTACCCGACTGGATCAAATTCCTGATGAAGAACTAGATAAACTTAGAGACGAAGGTTTTACAGGTCTGTGGCTTATTGGTCTTTGGGAAAGAAGTAACGGTTCTAAGCGAATCAAACAGCTCTGTGGAAATCCTGAAGCAGCAGCCTCAGCATATTCTCTTTTTGATTATAATATTGCTTCAAACATTGGTGGCTGGGATGCCCTTTCCAATTTACGTCAACGCCTGTGGCAGCGTGGAATCCGGCTTGCTTCTGATATGGTTCCTAACCATACAGGAATGGACTCTGATTGGGTAATGAACCGCCCGGATTTATTCGTTCAACGCAGAGACAATCCTTCTCCATCATACACTTTTAACGGAGAAAACCTTTCGCACGATCCTCGTACCAGCGTTTATCTTGAAGATCACTATTATTCAAAGAATGACTGTGCTGTTGTTTTTAAGCGCGTAGATAATTATACCGGAGATACACGTTACATTTACCACGGAAATGACGGAACAGGACTTCCCTGGAATGATACAGCTCAGATAGATTATTTAAATCCAGAAGCCCGCGAAGCTGTAATTCAGGAAATTTTACATGTTGCAAGAAATTTCCCTATTATCCGCTTTGATGCAGCTATGGTTCTTGCTAAAAAATCAATCCGCCGCTTATGGTACCCAGAACCAGGTCATGGTGGAGATATTTACTCTCGTTCAGAATATTCAATGTCCACACAACAGTTCAACGATGCAATCCCAAATGAATTCTGGCGTGAAGTTGTTGACCGCGTTGCACAGGAAGTTCCGGACACACTTTTACTGGCAGAAGCTTTCTGGATGATGGAAGGATATTTTGTACGAACTCTTGGTATGCACCGTGTTTATAACTCAGCTTTCATGAACATGCTCAAAAAAGAAGAAAACCAGAAATATAGAGATACAATTAAAAACACAATCAACTTTGACCCTCAAATTCTAAAACGTTACGTAAACTTTATGAACAATCCGGATGAAGAAACTGCAGTTGCACAGTTTGGTGACGGAGATAAGTATTTTGGTGTTTGTACTTTAATGATTACAATGCCAGGACTCCCAATGTTTGGACACGGTCAGATAGAAGGTTACACTGAAAAATATGGAATGGAATATACAAAGGCATACAAAGATGAAAAGCCTAACCAGTGGCTTGTTGACCGCCATTGGAGAGAAATATTCCCTCTTATGAAAAAACGATACCTTTTTGCAAATGTAGAAAACTTCCTTCTTTATGATTTATGGGAAAATGGACATGTAAATGAAAATGTATTTGCATATTCAAATGGATGTGGCAATGAACGTGCCGTAGTTTTCTATAACAATAAATACGAAAGAGCTGCAGGCTGGATAAAACAATCAGATCCATACGCTGTAAAAACAGGCAATGGAGATGAAATCCGCCTTGAAACACGTTCTATTTCAGAAGGCCTTAATCTTTCGGCAGAAAATGAAATGTACACAATTTTCCGGGAAAACCGTTCTGGTTTATGGTATATCCGTCATTCAAGAGAAATCTGCGAAAAAGGTATGTTCGTTGCATTAAATGGTTTTGAATATCAGGTTTTAATGGACATCCAGCAGATTCATGACAAACCAGACCATCGCTATAAAATTCTTTGTGACTATTTAAACGGAAAAGGCTGTGAAGATATTGAAACTGCATGGCAGGAAATTGTTTACAAGGAACTCTACGAAGCACTGAATGTTCTGGAAGAAAAACTTTATAAAGAACTTGCCTGTCTTTTATTAGATGACAAAAAAATTGATTCTAAAGAAGTTAAAACTCTTCTTGAAGATAAAAAAGAATATATCCTGGATTTCTTTAGAATTTCACTGAAATTTGTTGAAGATGAAGAGCTTGTAATTTCGCCAGAAAAACAGTTTGAGATTTTCTCAAAGAAAGTTGAAAAACTCATAAAAATTCATAATCTGAAGGCACCTAAAAAAGCGGCAGATTTATATAAAGCTCTTTCAAAAACAACTGATGCTGAAACATTTGTTAAACAATTGGTTTCTGAAGATGATAACTTAATGCTTTCATTATTAAACATTGCCTTCTGTGGAAGTTATGCTGAAAATGAAATGGCAGTAAAATGGAATTTGGGAAGAAAATTCAATCAGTTCCTTAAGCAGGAGAATATCTGTGAAGTTGACAACAGAGCTATGTTTACTAAAGTTTTTGTTCTGTGTGAAAAATCAACAAAAATATTCGCTTTAAAAACTGACAAAGAAAAAGCCTTTGAATTAATTTCTTCAATCACTTCAGGAACAACAGCATATTCTCTTAGTGGTTTGAATGAATTTAACGGTGTAAAATGGTTCAATAAAGAACGTACAGAAGAAAGTATTAATCTTATCTTTATGATATTATTATCAAGTCTTACTAAAAATGATTTTGAATCTGTCTTAAAATTATATAAATCAATTTTCGCAGCAGAAACTAAATCAGAATATAATCTTTCACTGTTCGTAAAGCCATTTACACCTGCTAAACCAAAAGCAAAAAAATCAGCTGTAAAAACAGAAAAAAAGAAAACTTCTGCCAGTGCATCAAAAGCTGCACCTAAGAAAACTGAGGTAAAAAAGAAAGCAACTTCCAAATCAAAAAAAGAAAAGCAGTAAGTCATTACGTGAGGTTTAATTAATGCGGCAGAAAAATGTTCTTGATAATACAAGTTTAATTGAATCTATAAAAATTGCTCCTATGTCAGAAGAAATTTCCATTACAAATGGAAAATGCTATATTATGTGTGAATCTGCATCAAACAAATACAAATTCGGCAAATTGACAGGCGGAAAGTGGTGCTATTCAATTAAATTATAAAAAATCCCCTGAAAAGCATAAAATGCAAAAACAGGGGAACCATTCTTTTATTTCAATTCTTTTATAATATTCATTAAATCTTCATAAGTTTTTGCATAGGGCTTATGAAGATCAACTTTTATAAGACTTTCTTTTATATTATCAGGCATATCAGGTGCTTCCCCCAGCATATACTTACAATAATCACTTTGAAAACTTGGATGATTATATGCCGTAAGAACAACACAACCTTCTTCATCAAAAATATTCTGATTACTCTGTTTTACAGAAGCGTAGGCCCTCGCTGTTTCTTTGTCAGCATAAACTCCATATTTAGTAAACAATTCCTTAGCTGCAGTTTCTTCATCAGAAGCATCTATTTTTACAGGATAAACAAAATGTTTCATCATCAAAGAATTATTACTAAAAAAAGATTCTAACCGTTCAAGATTTGCTGGAACTACGGGATTTGCAGAATTTCTATCTTTCAAATTTACAAAAGAATCTAGTACAACAGGAGATCCACTGAAATTAGTTCCAAGCGCAGCAGTTGCAGGTACAAAAAATCCACTTACAGGAAGAGCAAAGCGCCAGCTGTAAAGCCCAGCCATAATTGTACCGTAATTTCCTCCATCACAGGCATAATAAATATCACTGCAGACTTTATTTTTAATCTGTGCAAATGAATAAGGAAAAAGAAAAATCTGACCTAAAAGGCGGCAAACATTTGTTGTATTAGAAACTGTAATTCCATACCGTGCAACAAAGTCTTTATCAGCAAAAACTTTAGAAATTTCAGCCTTTATTTCCTCTTCGGAACCTTCCATTTCAACTGGATAAATATTGCCACCATTCCATGCAAAATCTTCATCAGAAATACCAGCAACAGTTCCTTTCTGATAGACTACAACAGCTTTAACATTGTGTTTTCCACGAAGAGCCCTTGCAAGAAGAGCTCCAAGCCCACCATGTGTAAAATCAAGAAAAACAGCAGAACCGCCATTCAAATATGCAGTTGATTCAAGATATGAAACAAGATAACTTACTCCAAAATCTTTCTGTAGTCCTGTATGACCATGATACAGTTCCATGATAAAAAGTTTATCATCTAATTGCCGAACTTTAGGCTCAAAAGGAAAGGCATCTGTGGCAATTGTTTCACAAATAATTGGAGAAAATTCATCCTGTATGAAAGCAGAAGTTAATGTTCCGGCAATAGAACAAAAAGTGGTTTCTTCATTGATATAATAAATCCAGCGGCGCAAATCTTCTATGGAAGAAGGAATAAAAACACCTCCGTCGTCAGGAATACACTGACGAACAGCCTGACTGAATTTTACAGACAATTCATTATTTCTTGTACTTGTAAACAGCATATAAACTATTTTAACTGATTTTCTGACTTTTTTAAACTAAATCTCAATTCCAGGAATATGATCTTTTAAGACTTTCATAAACTGTTCACCTGTAACCCCTTCACGCAAGCAGGCAAACATACAGTTATCACCGGCAACAGTACCAAGAACTTCATCAAAATTAAGATTATCAATTGCATTACAAACTGTATTAGCATGACCAGAAAATGTCTTAATGACAACAATATTACCGCTAAAATCAATACTTACATATCCACGAAGAAAATCCTGAGCATAAATTGTTTCAGATTCTGGAGAATCAGCATCATCAGGAAGAGCATACATATAACTAGATTTTCCATCAGGAACTTTTCCAACTTTTAACAGCTTCAAATCACGACTCAAAGTTGCTTGTGTAACGTCATATCCTTCCTTTAAAAGCAATGCCAGCAATTCATCCTGACTTTCAATTGTATTATTTTTAATAAGGGATTTTATTGCTTTAAGTCTCGACTGACGTTCTTTCATTTCTTACTCCAAAAAAAACTGTATATTTATTGTATAAATATACAGTTTTTATGCATTTTTTACAACTCTTTAATGCAAAAGTAAAAAATATCTTTTGTTATTATACTTTAAACTTTGAAATTTCAGTATTCAAAACATCAATTCTATTTTCATTCTGTTCACTAATATCTGCTGCTTTTTTTACAGCTGCATTAATTTCAGATGTATTAGAATTAATATCTGCCATACTAACCGTAATGCCTTGTGCAAGAACACCTAGTTTTGACATCTGATCTGTAACGACATCTGTTTTTCCCAGAATACTTGTTGAAGTTCTCTTAACTTTTTCTGAAGTTTCATCTATTCTCTGGAAGTTATCAATCAAAGATTTTCCACCTTCCTTTGATTTTTCCATTGTAGTATACAAAGCAGAACTGTTGTTTCGTACATTGTCTGTCAGAGAATAAATAATTTTGAATTTTTCTTCAACAGTTCCAGAAGATTCTGTTAAAACAGTAATTTCTGAACTTAATTCAGATAAAGCATCTGTAATAACTTTTCCTTGCAAAGTTGACTGTTCTGAAAGTTTACGAATTTCATCAGCAACTACGGCAAAACCTTTACCACTTTCCCCTGCGTGAGCAGCTTCAATTGCAGCATTCATTGCAAGCAAGTTTGTCTGGCGCGCAATATTCGAAATTACATTAGATGCCTCAACTACACTACCAGAAGCTTCAGAAATTTTGTTTGCAATTTCATTAGATTTACCAATAGCAATACTACCTTCTTCAGTTGCAGAAACCAGTTTAGAAATATCTTCATTATTAGAACCAAGAGTAGTAATTACGTTTTCAAGTGCTTTTACCATATCTTTTACTTCAACAGAAGATATTTTTACCTGATTATTCTGGTTTTCGATATCTGTATCCAGATCACGGAAAGTTGATACAATTTCATCTACTATTTCAATTGATTTTTCAATATTAACCTTCTGTTCATCAGACTGAGATTTTACATCTTCAATATTAGCAGAAATTTTATTTACAGCTTCCAGAGAAACATCCATTCTTTCTTTCAAATCAGAACCGATACCTTTCATGTCATTTGAAGATTTTCCAACCTGTTGCATTGTAGTTCTTAATTTAGAGATTGTTTTATTAAATGCAACTGCAAGATTCTGGATTTCTCGAACACCTTTTTCAGGCAGAACAACAGTTAAATCACCATCACCTTCATTAATATCATTTAAAATCCTTTCAAGATTATTAAGAGGTGTACAAATAATTCTTAATCCAAATATCAATACTAGAACACCAACTACAACTGCAATAAGGCCAATTAAAACAACAGTAAGGACAATCTTATTAATTGTACCTACAATATCACTCTCAGGAACACCAATATCAATGGCACCTACTTGACTGCCATTTTTATACACTGGAATCATGATATCGTAAGTCCAGATTTTCTGAACATCAGCATAGAAACGTGAACTCATTTCTTTTCCATGCTTAGATCCATCAACAGTATAAGAATCATCATACACCTTTCCAATTTTCTGATGATCACTATGAGCAACGGCTGCTACATTTGTATCAATAAACACTGCATAAGCAACATTACTCTGTTTTGCTTCCTGATCAACAAATCTCTGCATTTCTGAGAGGTAGTTTTCATTATCCTTTACAATCTGTTCACAAGCTTTTGCAGTTTCCCTAACCTGATTGATTGCATTTTCCAAATTCATTGCACCAATTTTTGTAGTTAAAACATTATAAACAACTGAATTATTTATACTAAATACTATAATCAAAAACAGAGTAACTGCTGCAACTGCCAATGAATAGATACTAACCGACTTCTTTTTTTTCTTTTCCGACATAAATCCTCCGATAAAAAAAATGGGAAGATAAAAGTAATTATCTTCCCATACCCATTATTAATTATATCTTAGAAAATTAATATTTTCAAAAATTTAATTTATAATTTAGCAAAGCTGTTTACTTTATCAACAGTTTTGCATATGCAGCTAAAGCACCTTCCATTTCGCCAGCAAGTACTGCAGTTGCTAATTTCTTACCAAGCTGTACACCTTCCTGGTCAAAACTGTTGATATTCCAAACGAATCCCTGGAACA
>JALEPQ010000200.1 GCA_022768685.1 Spirochaetia bacterium | reverse complement strand
AACAATTGCAGATAAATCATCATTCAAAGGAACACCCTCTGTAAATTTATTAAATATTTCAAGAACCTTATCAAGCTTAGCCTGGGCAGAACCATTTCCACTTTCGGCAAAGGCATTACAAACACCCTGCTGACTAAATTCTTCTCCGTTTATATTTCTTGATTCACAAAGACAATCTGTATACATGATTAACGCATCACCAGGCTGCATTGTAAAACCAATTACCTTAAAGTCAACATCAAGACCACTTACCCCCACAATGGCATTTGATGAAGAATCTGTAATCTGCTTTAACTCAATTGGAGTACACTTTCCTGTTTTTCCATTACGAACAAAAGTGGCTGGATGACCTGCATTAATGTATTCAACTTTATCATCTTTTATTCTGACAATCATACCGGTAAGATAATTTTCTACATTACCCTTCTCAGCAACAATAGAATCATTAATATCTTTCATAACTCGGCCAAGATGAAGATCCATTTTAGAATTAAATTCCCGGTCAATTACAGATTTTGCCAGCATAGTTACAAGACCAGATGCAATTCCATGACCAGATACATCAAAAAGTGCCACACCATTCAACTGATTTTTGTGAGTAAAGAAATCATACAAATCACCAGAAACACCTGCCATAGGTTTAAACACGTAAGCAATATCCCATCCATCTACTAAAGGTGCCTTTCTTGGGAAAAAGCTCTGCTGTACATAAACAGCCATTTTCATATCTCGCTCAGCTTTAATTTTTGCATCTTCAAGCTGAGAATTAGCAGTTGTAAGAAGTTCATTTGACTCAGAAAGTTCCTTTGTTCTGGCCTCAACTTCATCTGCCAGGTGAATATTCAAATATTCAGCCTGTCTACGTGCATTAGAGAATCTGTTTGCAAGAACAAACAAAAGAGCAATAATTACAAGTTGCCATCCGTATGGAGAAAAGTAAGGGATGTTATACAACTTTGCAATATCGTGTAACACAACGTCTAGCAAAGCAGTTATAACGAAAGGAGAAAACCCTAACAACAGTGGTACTGCATCTTTCTTTTTCTTAAAAACAGCTTTTACACTAATATATGCAACGTAAACAAGCGGAATAACCAGAAGATAATTTATCCAGTTTCTGAGTTCGCGAAGATGTACATAATCTGGAGAAATAAGAATAATGAATATAGGGAACAGCATAAATACAAGTCTTCCTATTACAAAGGGAATACTGTCCTTTCTATTCAGATATGCGTTTACAAAAGAACCTACAAGATACACTAGAACAAATGGAAGTGAACTAGAAAAGATTTTCTGGAACGCAAGGAAATTAACCCAGACAAATGGGAAACCTGGAATATCAGGATAATAAAATACAACAAGATAAAAAGCAGTAATTATATTTAGGAATGCAAAATATAATGCTTCTTTTTCATTTTTATTTTTTGCAAAAATAACTGAATGGTAAATACCAATGATTATCATCATAAATGCAAATAGAAGGTTTATAGAACTGTTATAAAATCGTTCATGGTCATAAGCAAGTTTTGTATCATCATGGAGACCTATAAAAGGACCAGAAACAATAGAACCTTCTCCATCAACAAAAATCTGTACTATAAGTTCATTATGTTTTGCTTTAATAATTGCATCAGGAATTTCATAAAAGCGGGATGTATTCCATGCAGAAAATTCATTTGGAGGAAACCGTCCGCCATTACCAATCTGGAGTTGGTTTAAATAAGTTTTATCTGCAATACTTACTCGACCTAAATAACAAGATAAATCTTGATTTTGCAAAGATAATGGAACATCAAAATAATTTCTAACCCAGATAAATCCATTTTTTCCTGGAACAAGATTTTCAAGATGAGATAAATCTGCATCAGAAAGCGGATAATATGTAGAATTATATAATTGGGGATCTTCAAGAGTATATTCCCAACCAGAATTTAACGAAATTCTATCTGCCTTTTCCTTAGAGCCACATGAAATAAACAAAGAGCAAATAACAAAAAATAAAATACCATAAATCACAAAATGATTTTTTTTTCATAGGTTCCTCTCAAATTGATAAAATCAATCGGTAACTTTATCTTTGATAGTTTTTCTTCTAAATTGATAGCATTACTATCAACCTCATACTTAAAGTATCACATCAAAAATTATATATGTCAACAATTTTTTTTATGAGAAAACCTATAAAAATTCGTTTTTTGTTATTTTACGATTACTTCCCCATCTTTTATCTGGGCAAATTTTGTATATCCCTGAGCTTCAAGCATACCAAACTGAGGACCAGCTTTTTTTGCTTTTTTAATTACAGAAACTGTATAATTTTCTCTTAATTTTTCAGCAATTTTAAGAACTTCTGGGAAAGAAGTTGAATCTTCATAAAGTAAAGCACAACGTTCTTTTGAATCAGGAATTTTATAGCCCTGCTCAAAGAGGATTCCACAAATACGTTCAAAACCAATACTGAATCCTACAGCAGGAACTGGCTGCCCAATAAATTTGCCAACCATATTGTCATAACGACCACCACCACCTACAGCTCCACTGAACTGAGGACAGGCAATTTCAAAAACAACACCAGTATAATAACCTTGACCACGTACAAGATTAGGACAATATGTAATTTTATAACGGCCTTCTGCAACAGCCTGTGATGTTGAAATAATATATTTTAAATCCTCACCGATAGAAGAATCTGAACACTGGGCAATAACTGCATCTAATGTGATTTCAGAACCAGAAGAAATAAATGCACAAAGTTTCTTTACAGCATCTTCAGGAAACTGTTTTTCTGTTAATTCAGATTCAATACCTTCTACACCGATTTTGTCTAATTTATCAAATGTAATACATACCGAATCAATTGTTTCTGGAGCAAATCCCATATTTTCAATCATGTTACGCAAAATTCGGCGGTCATTAATATTAATTGAAAAATCCTTAAAACCTATATTAAGCATAGCACGGGCAGTTACATCAATAAGTTCAACTTCCGCATTTGGTGAAGAATCTCCAAAAATATCAATATCACACTGTACAAATTCACGTAAACGACCTTTCTGAGGACGTTCTGCACGATAAACTCTGTCAGTCTGAATTACCTTGAACGGGAACTGAAGTGCATTTCTATTAGCCGCAAAAAAACGAGTAAGAGGTAAAGTTAAATCATAACGAAGTCCCATGTCAGAAAGAGTTTTTTCTGAAGGTTCACTTTCCAAAGCTGAAGAAAGTTTTTCACCACGTTTAAGCACTTTAAAAATAAGATTTAAGTTATCTCCTCCATCTGATTTATCAAGATTTTCTATATCTTCCAGAATTGGAGTAGAAATACGTTCAAATCCGGCAGATCTGTATGTTTCAAGTATTTTTCCCTGTACATAATCTCTAAGTCTCTGTTCTGCAGGTAAAATATCTCTCATTCCTTTAAGTGCATTTGTTTTCATTTGTTTATTCCTCTTATAGTCGATATAATAATAAAATAATTTGTAATTCGCAATTAGTATTGCATATTTTAAAAATTAGAATATATATCTTATAGAATCAGATAAAAATTATTATATATATATGATTGGTTAGTCAGCAGCTTACAAAACAGGTTGAACAAAATGAAAAAAGAAATAACATTGATTTTTGATATTGGAAATACAAACATTAAGGCAGCTCTTTGGAATGGGAATGAATTCTTCAAAATCTGGAGAATTTCAACAGATGTAAAAAGAACTGGGGACGAATATTTTTCTACACTTTTACCTCTTTTTAAAGCCGAAGAAATTGATTTTTCTGAAATAAGTAAAATTATTTTAAGTTCTGTTGTACCAGCCCTGATAGGTCCTTTTGTAATAGTAAGTCAGAGAATTACTGGAAAAAAGCCTGTTGTAATCAATCCTGAAATTTATGACAAATTGCCTGTAAAACTTCCGGCAAGTGCAATTCACGAAATTGGAACAGACCTTCTTTGTGATGCCATAGGAGCCTGGACAAAATATAAATCTGCCTGCATTGTAGCAGACTTTGGAACAGCCCTTTCTTTTACCGTAATTGATAAAAATGCAACTGTAGCAGGAGTTGCAATTACACCTGGAATTAGAACTGCATTCAACTCTCTTTTTTCAAATACAGCTCAGATTCCTGCAATTCCATTGGAAATTCCTTCAACAAGTCTTGGTAAAAACACAATTGTTGCAGTTCAGTCTGGCATAGTTCTTGGTTACAAAGGTCTAGTAGAATCCATGATTAAACAGTTAAAGATAGACCTTGAAAAAGAAACAGGCACAAAACCAGAAGAAGTAAAAGTAATTGCTACAGGCGGACTGAACAGCATGCTGCAGCCTATTACAGATATTTTTGATTACTGTGATAAAGAACTTACACTTGAAGGCATGGTTGCAATAAGCAGAATCATCTAATTTTTATGCACAAGAGCATCAAAAGTTACACCTTCTCCAGCAGTAACATCTCTTGAAAGAATGCAGTCTGTAACAGTTTTCAGAAATTCTGGACTTATTCCCGGAGTAAGAATTTTCTCTGTACGAAGAACGCCTATATCATCTCTGGAAATAACATCCCCTTTTTTCATTGAGTGCATAAAATGAAGACTGCGGTTCGTTCTTCCGTAATTGGCATTTTCTGCAGGAGCAAGTTTTTTTATTCCTGTTCCTAAAACTTTATTTAACAGTTCTTCCCCAAACTGTTCAGAAAGCTGCTGAAAAATTCTTTCTTTTCCAATTTCAGTGCCGTAATGTTTTAAAACTACTTCGGTCTGGTGAACAACATGAACCATTGTAGCAAATTCTTCTGGTTCAAGGGCAACAGGATCATCCAGGCCATCAGTTGTCTTACTTAAAGTAAAATGCTTTTCTATAATTGTTCCACCACAATAAAAACTCATAACTGGAACAAGAATAGGATTCAAACTGTGATCACTGACCCCTGTTTCAATACCGAATATATTTTTTAAGTTTGTAATAAGTTTTAAATTATATTCTTCCTCAGGGGCTGGATAACTAGTTATACAATGCAAAAGAGAAACATTTTCAGTTCCTAAAATTTCAATTGCCTTTTCTATATCAGAAAGTTTAGAAACTCCGGAAGACAAAATTACCTGTACAGGCACTTTCCCTTGTTCAATCTCATTTTTCCTGTACTCAGCAAGGGCATTTAACATTGGAAAGTGATTTAATTCAGGACTTGCAACTTTTACAATATCAGGATTAATCTGCAAAAGTTCTTTTAAACTGCGCTCCCCAAAAGGCGAACAGCAGAATTTACAGTTTTTTGAGTGAACATAATCCAGAAGTTCCTTATAAAAAGAAACATCACATTCAAACTGTTTAAAACGCTGGTAAAGAGGAATATTACCTGCAGGAAGTTTTACAAAACCAGTATCAGGGTGAAGAATTTCATCTGCATATACCCATTGAAACTTAATAACATCAGCTCCCGAATCAGCTGCAGCATCAATTAATTTTCTAGCCTTTTCCAAAGATCCCTGATGAGAAGTTCCAATTTCTGCAATTATCATTTTGTGCCTTCCATTTCTTTTACAGCAGATTCAGCTTTTAATCTGTTACTATAAATTTTAAGACTGTTTTCAGGAAGCCATCCTTCATCAAAAAGATACCAGATTTTTCCATTTGTATCTAAAGCTTTTCCTTCAACTTGAAGAATCTGACCTTTTCTTACATGCCCCGAATTTCCAGAGGCCCAGTCCTTTTCTTCCTTAAAAGAAGCATACTGTTCAATAATTACCGCCCAAGTAATATCTGGTGCTAATGCAAGAGGATTTGATTCATCCAGAATAATAACTTCATTGTTATTCTTTTTACAGGAAAAATTTAAAGTAAGGAAAGTAACTAATAAAAGTATATAAGTGATTTTTAATAATTTTTTAGCCATTATTTTAAGCCCAATTTTTCAAGTATTAAAGGATATAATTTTAAATCAGAGTCTACAAAATTCAATTCAGGTATTTTTCTATAATCAATCCACTGATAATCAGTATGTTCTGTTAATGTAAACCTGCGTTCTTCTCCTGTTTCAAGAAAATGAACTTTAAAAGCATCTACATAACAAAGTTTATTTTTATGCTCAAAGGTGACTTCAGCCAGTTTTTCAAAAACTTCTACTTCAACACCAAATTCTTCCTGCATTTCTCTTTTTATAGCCTGAACAAAATCCTCACCGGCATCAATTTTTCCACCAGGGAATTCCCAGCGGTTTCCCATATCACCAGAATTCTTTCTTTTGGCAATAAACATTTTTCCATCTCGATAATCAACACATGCTACAGATCTGCTCATATCTACTTCCCAAATTATCGTTTTACCTGACAGGTAATCTCTTTTGATTCCCCGTCAACTGTTACAAGGGCATCTACCCTGATTATATCATAATCATAAAACTTTGTTCGCAGGAATTGTTCACCATCCTTGAAAAGGAGACTTTGAACTTCTTTGTGAACCACCTGCTTATCAACATCAACTATTGAAAATTCAATAGAAATATCTGCAGGAGCAGTTTTTTTTGATTTAGGATTCCGTTTGAAAGACGATGAAATAAAAACCTGTTCTTCATACACAAAAGCCTGAATTTCACAGTCTATTTCATTAATTTTTGCATAACTTTTTGTTCTGCTTAATCCTGAATAAACATAATAAGCACCAACAAAAAAAATTAAAGCAAGAAAAATGTAACGGTTATTTTTATTAAATAAAACTTTTATTCCTTTTTCAGGCTTCATTTTACCATTGTAATAATCCTGTACAATTTTTGGTGCCTTTTTTATTCTGTCATTACGATTATAGTAATAATGAAGTCCTTCTTCATCTACAGGAGCTTTTGTTTCATTTATATTTTCAAACATAATCCTACACCTCTTATTTTTTAAGGAATGAAGCAATAAGATTATCTGTTCTATACCACACTACTCTGGCTATTTCCTTATCCAGATATAAAGCGGTAATAATTCCGTCAGCAGATACCGTCATTGTATCAAACATAATCTGATTATGATCTGCAGTAAAATGTCTTCTTAAGATTTTCTGAGTATCAGGTTGAATCATTTCTACGTTAAACCCGTCATCTGTTTTTATTATAAAAAAGTGCCATCCATTTTTTGTAACACCTAAAAAATCATAAGGAATTTTATAAGTAAGACGACTATAATCCACAACAATTGATTCTTCGTAAGGGGGAACAACAGTTCCTTCCCCATAACGCTGCATTGAAATATCAAGAGGATACAAAACTGTCTGAACATAGTTGATTCCAGATTGTACTTTAGATTCTTCATCAAGGAATGTGGTGTAATAATCAACTTTCAGATACAGGCAGTAATTCTGCAAATCTGGAATTACGTTATCAATTGTACAGAAAATTTCATTATTTTCTTTCCCCTGAATCTGTGGAACAGATTTTAGAGAAATAGGAATCATGTATTTTAAAAATCCATCAGAAGCAAACCAGTAGACAACAGCTCCATCTGAAGATGTACTTACAACTACAAGTTCATCTTTCTGAGTTATATATAAGTTTTTAATATATGGAAAAGGAGTTCCTCCAGGTCCCTGCTGCCCTATGTAATCTACAGAAGAACCATCCCTTGAAATTCTAAGAACTGTATTACAATAAAGCATTGTAGCATCTTCATTCTGTTCCTGACGATCTACAGGAATTGAACAGACTGTATAAACATTTTTTTGTGAATCTATTGCAAGTTTACCAGTATAATCGAACGGATAAGCAATTACATGATGAACGCTTAATGCTTTACGGTTAGATTTTTCAATAAGTTTTGCAGTCTGAGAATCTTCATTGTAATAAAGTGAAAGTAAATCTCCATAAGAATTCAGTTCCATTATTTTTTTAGATTCACCATTGATGAGATAAAAAAAACCATCCTGCATGGCAATTCCAAAACGGCAGTCTCCAACTCCATTTAAATCAGTAACACTTATCTGTTCTTCAAAATTACCATAAGGAATTTTAAACAGCTCTTCTTCACTGATAGTCTGAATTCTTGAAACTCCGCAACTTACCAGTAACATTGCAGCAAGTAAAAATGATGAAACACAAAATGATTTTTTCATAATACGTATTTTAAACAAATCCCCCACAATTTACAATGCAATATTTATAATTCACAATTCATAATTCACAATGCACAATCCGCTAACCCCACACTTCAATTACGAATTACGTATTGCTCTCCAACACTTCCACTCAGCTAGAGTCTGTCAAAACCGCTACTTACGGGCGCTACACGTGCAGAACGGCAAAGAAACTTTCATTCCGTTCAGCAAGTGTTTTTGCCAGCCTCTATCTTCCTTCCCGTGTTTATGAAAATGCCACTTAAATCAATTTCTCCTTACAATGAACTATTTTTTTCGCAATCCTCTATTCCACACAATCTACTCCCCTTGTTTCCCAATGCACAATCCACTTTCCGCATATCAAAATTACGCATTACGAATTATGCATTCCTAATTATTTTCTTGCCTTTTATATGGAAATTTCATTATTTTTACTATATTATATTTAACATCATTTAAAACTAAGGAATACATCATGTTTGTAGATAAAATTCTTACTTCTATTTTCGGTACACAGAATGACCGAGATGTAAAAGCACTTAAACCTATTTTAGCTGCAGTAAATGCAAAAGAAGAATGGGCAAAATCATTAAAACCAGAAGACTTTCCAGAACAGACTAAAAAATTTAAGGAACGTTTAGCAAACGGAGAAACATTAGACGATATTTTACCAGAAGCATTTGCTTTGGCCCGGGAAGCTGGATGGCGTGTACGTGGTGAACGTGCTTACGATGTTCAGATTATGGGTTCTATTAACCTTCATTTAGGTAGAATTACAGAAATGAAAACTGGTGAAGGTAAAACTCTTGTTGCCGTTGCACCTTCTTACCTGAACGCCCTTACTGGCAAAGGTGTTCATATAGTTACAGTAAACGATTACCTTGCAGAACGCGATGCCGACACAATGCGACCAGTTTTCTCTTACTTAGGACTTACAGTAGGTTCAATTCTTTCAAGTATGGATAATGCAGCCCGTAAAGCGGCTTACAACTGTGATATTACTTACGGAACAAATAATGAACTTGGATTTGACTACCTCCGTGACAACATGCAGGTTGATCTTAAAAACAAGGTTCAGCGTGGATTCAACTTCTGTATCGTAGATGAAATTGACTCTATTTTAATTGATGAAGCCCGTACACCTCTTATTATCTCTGGTGCCGGTGAAGATGACACTTATAAATACCATGAAGTTGATAAATATGTTGGCGAATTAACAGAAGTTCCAAAAGATCCTAAAACAGGGGAATATCCTGATGAAACAATGATGACTGCAGAAGAAAGAGCCGCAATTGTTGGTGACTATACACTTGATGAAAAATCTAAACGTGTTTCCTTTACTGATAAAGGTATGAACCACATTGATGAAATTCTTCACAAACATAATCTTATTGCCGCAGATACAAAACTCGTAGATGAAGAAAACTTTGAATTTGCACACTACTTTACACAGGCTTTAAGAGCTCATCTTCTTTACCATAATGACGTAGACTACATTGTAAAAGATGGTCAGGTTCAGATTGTAGATGAATTCACAGGCCGTATTCTTGAAGGAAGACGTTACTCTGACGGTTTACATCAGGCTATTGAAGCAAAAGAACACATTAAGATTGCTCAGCGCAACAGAACAATGGCTACAATCACATTCCAGAACTTCTTCCGTATGTATGACAAACTTTCCGGAATGACTGGTACAGCTGCCACAGAACAAGTTGAATTCAACAAGATTTACAAACTTGAAGTTGTTGCTATTCCTACAAACAAACCTGTTGCCCGTAAAGATGAAAACGATGAAGTTTATTTAAACGAAAAAGAAAAATGGGAAGCAATTGCAAAAGAAATCAAAGAAGCTCACGACAAAGGACAGCCTGTTCTTGTTGGTACAGTTTCAGTTGAAAAATCAGAACTTCTTTCTGCCCTCCTTACAAAAAAAGGAATCCGCCACGAAGTATTAAATGCTAAAAACCATGCCCGCGAAGCTATGATTATTGCAGAAGCTGGTGCAAAAGGGGCTGTAACAATTGCTACTAACATGGCTGGTCGTGGTACAGATATTAAACTTGGTGGTTCACCAGAATTCAGGGCAAGAAAACGTGCCGGTACAAATGCCACAGAAGAACA
>JALEPQ010000208.1 GCA_022768685.1 Spirochaetia bacterium | reverse complement strand
TACAATTTACGAACATAAAGGACGACAGCAGCTATTTGTTGAAGCCAGGAAAGACGAATTAAAAACTTTAATGGAAATTGCAAAAATACAGAGTACCAGGTCATCAAACAGAATTGAAGGTATTTTTACAACAGATAAACGTCTTAAAGAATTGATGAATCAGAAGTCTGAACCAAAAAATAGAAACGAAGAAGAAATTTCTGGTTATAGAGATGTCCTAAATAGGATTCATAAAAGTTATGATTATATTTCACCTGCACCAGGTATTATTCAGCAGCTGCACAGGGATTTGTACACTTACAATAAAAGTTCAGGTTATGGTGGAAAATATAAATCCAGCGACAACATAATTGCAGAAACAGATTCAAACGGGATTCAGAAAGTAAGATTTGCTCCAGTTCCAGCTTTTGAAACAGAAGAAGCCATGAGACAAATGTGTAATTCATTTTTAGAAGCCTGGAATGATAATAAAACAGACAAACTTCTTTTGATTCCAATGTTTATTCTGGATTTTTTGTGCATTCACCCTTTTGAAGACGGCAATGGAAGAATGAGCCGTCTTTTGACTTTGCTTTTATATTACCGGGCAGGATTTATCGTTGGAAAATATATCAGTCTTGAAATGCTGATTGAAAATGCAAAAGAAACTTATTACGAAGCATTGCAGGATTGTTCAACAGAATGGCATGAAAGTAATAATCTTTATATGCCTTTTGTAAAATACTATCTTGGAATTTTAATAAAAGCTTCTAATGAATTTGAATCCAGAGTTGAATATCTTTCTTCTGAAAAAATTTCAAAACCAGAACGAGTTAAACATCTAATACAAAATACAATTGGAAAAATAAACAAAAAGGAAATCCTTGAAAAGTGTCCTGACATCAGTAAAAAAACGGTTGAAAGAGCTTTAGCTGATTTACTTAGTAAAGGATTGATTCAGAAGACTGGTGCTGGCCCTGCAACTGGTTATGTTTGGGTTCAGAAGTAAACTGGCTTCTTGAACGTGCCGCTGAACTTAAACATGTTTCACTTTCCTCATATGGCCTTACATCAGCTCTGAAGCAGGCCCAGATTGACCTGGCTGAAAACGAATTTTTTGTACTTTCAAATCGCGACAGAGACCTTGTAATGGCTGCTTTGGAAAATCCACCAGAGCCAAATGAAGCATTAAAAGGTTTGTTCAGATGAGTTTTAAATTAGTTTCGATAAAAGATGTTCCAAAATCAAAGCTTAAAAA
>JALEPQ010000197.1 GCA_022768685.1 Spirochaetia bacterium | reverse complement strand
ATTGCCACATGAAAGAATTCTTGCCGAAACTGATGCCCCTTATCAATTTTTAAAAGGAGAAAAGTTTACCAGGCCAGATGAAATTGTAAAAGTGGTGGAAGAAATTAGAAAATTGCAGTGTAAATAGCAGAAGGAAGCTTTGTCAGGGTAAACGCATTATAAACGCTTTTCCGTAATGTTTGCGCGAAGGAGCGGGGTGTGGTTCAAAAACACTCTTTTTGTGGCTGCTGCGAAGCGGCAGTTCAATAGTTTCTATACCACAAAAAGCGTGTAGCGCATTATTGCGCGGTTTTGAATCACGCAACCGTGACTGGGAGTCAAAAAATCGGATTTTTGTTTATAATGCGGAAGCCCTGATCTGTATTCAAATATTTATTGCAATTATCTTCATAAAATGATATTTTACTTCACATAAATCAGTGCAATGCTGATCTGGGGTGCTGCAATAGCGGCTGAGATTATACCCATAGAATCCTGCATGGGATTCCAACCTGATCCGGATAATGCCGGCGGAGGAAGATATTGTGAAAAAATCTTCTATTTTAAAATTTGTTTCTCTTTCTATTATTGGTTTGACAGTCCTTTCTGGCTGTTCAAAAAAAGACAATGCTCGTGGTAAAGAAGTTGTTGTATACACTTATGACAGCTTTGTTTCTGAATGGGGACCTGGTCCTGAAATCGAAAAGATTTTTGAAGAAAAAACTGGTTACAATCTTACTTGGGTTGACTGTGGTGATGGTGTTCAGCTTTTAAGCCGCGCTGTTATGGAAAAAAATAATGTTCAGGCAGATGTAATTCTTGGTCTTGATAACAACATTGCAAAAAAAGCTGTAAGTGCTGGAATTTTATCTTCTTACAAACCTGTTGATGCAGAAAAAAATATTCCTGTAGAAGTTCGTGCTCAGCTTTGTGATGACTGGTCTTTAACTCCTTTTGATTATTCTCATTTTGCCATGATTTATGATACTCAGTCTAAAGTGCCTTGTCCAACTAGTCTTGAAGATTTAACAAATCCTGTTTATGCAAAAAAAATCATTCTTATGGATCCTCGTACTTCAACACCAGGTTTAGGTTTTGTTGCATGGACAGTTGCTGTTTACGGAGATAAAGTTGTGGATTATTGGAAAGCACTAAAACCAAATATTTTAACTATGGCTCCAGGCTGGTCTGCTGGTTATGGACTCTTTAAAAAAGGTGAAGCCCCACTTGTAATCAGTTATACAACTAGTCCTGCTTCTCACATTGAATATGATAATACAGACCGTTATGTAGCACCAGTTTTTGCACAGGGACACTCAATTCAGGTAGAAGGTGCCGGTATTTTGAATAAGGCTCCAAACCGCAAAGGTGCAGAAGCGTTTATGGATTTCTTGATTTCTGATGAAGCTCAGGCTTTGCTTCCATTAACTCAGTGGATGAATCCTGCAAACAAAAATGTAGAACTTCCTGAATGTTATAAAATTGGAGCCCCAATTCCAACTGTAACACTTTCTGCTGATCCTGATGTAACTGATGCAGCTGTAGAAAAAATTATGGCAGTTTTAGCAGAGTAGTTTACATCTAAAAAACATGCATCAAATTTTTTCTGTTGCCTGGTTTACTTTTTTCCAGGCAGCATTATCTACCATAATGGCACTTCTCATAGGGCTTCCTGCAGCTTTTTTTTGTGGAAGACGCAGTTTTTTTGGAAGAAAGTTTCTGCTTTCCCTTTCTGTAGTGCCATTTTGTATTCCTTCTTTAATAATTGCTCTTGGATATGTAACTTTTCTTGGTTTGAATGGCGGTTTAAATCAATTTTTAATGTTTGTTTTTGGATTGTCTGAGCCACCTGTTAAAATTCTATATTCTTTTGTTGGATTGATAATTGCTCATGGTTTTTACAATTTTCCATTAATAATGAAGAACGTTTCAGATTCCTGGGGAAAACTTCCTATGCAGCAGGCAGAAAGTGCCCGTTTACTTGGAGCAGGAGAATGTAGAATCTTCCGGACTGTAACAATTTTCCAACTGATTCCTTCAATTGCATCATCATCTTTACTGGTTTTTATATATTGTTTTTTAAGTTTTATTATGGTGCTTTTATTTGGCGGAATAGGAAATTCTACTCTGGAAGTGGAGATTTACAAGGTCGCAAGAGCTACATTAAATTTTTCAAGAGCTGGAACTCTGGCAGGAATAGAAACTTTTATTTTATGTGTTATTACAGTTGTTTACTGCTTTCTGGAACAGAAAACTGCTTCAAAAGTAAAGGGGTTTTCTTCAATGGAAAATCCACGAAAAAAAATAAAAGGAATTACAGAAAGTATTCTCTTTGCAATAACAATTGTCTTGATTTTGATTTTTTTTATAGCCCCTTTAATGGGAATCATTTTTAATGCCTTTACGTCTTCTAAAAAAGGAACTGGTTTTACTTTTCAGACTTTTGTCAGAATTTTTAAGATGCGGTCATTTTTTCCATCATTAAAATCAACTTTTCTTGTGGGGATTGCAACATCATTATTTTGCACATTAATTGCCTTTGTTTATTCAGTGTTTTTAAGATTTATTGAAAAAAAAGCTGGCAGAAAGATGAATGTATTTTTAAAGGTAATTCCAATGCTGCCAATGTCAGTTTCCAGTGTAGTTGTAGGTGTAATAATAACAGCAATTGTAAAACGTGGAAATGCAGCTTGCCTTGTATTAGCACAGACTGCTTTAACCTGGCCTTTAGCTTTTAAGGTGATTTATCCTCAGCTTTCAAAAATCCCAGATGAAACAATGGATTCCGCACTTATGCTTTCTAAAAATAAACTTGATATGGTAAAAAGAGTGATTTTCCCTCAGTCTTTGCCAAGTCTGCTTAGTGCCATTTGTTTTTGTTTTGCCGTAAGTGCTGGAGATACAACTTTACCTTTGGTACTGGCCATTCCTCATTTTGATACACTTTCTTTATTCACATACCGTTTAGCAGGAGCCTATAGATTTAATGAAGCCTGTGCTTCTGGTGTAATACTGGGAATAATATGTGCCGGAATTTTTAAGCTTTCAATGAAAAAAAGATGAAATAATTGTTGTATGAGATAAATAATCTATCCGATTTCATTCTGTCACGTTTCATTTTACAATTGACATAAATTCTATGGTCAATATAATTTTCCCTGTATGTATTTTGAGGCAGAAAATTTAAGACAGAATTTTGATTCCGTACACATTGATGTTTCTTTTTCCTGTGAAAAAGGCACTATGACTAGCATTGTTGGACCAAGTGGCTCTGGAAAATCTACAGTTTTAAGGCTTATTTCCGGGTTAAATGAAAGTTCTTCTGAACAGAAAATTTTACTGGATGGGATTGATGTTTCCAATCTTCCTCCAGCAAAAAGAAATATTGGTATGGTTTTTCAAAGTCATTCACTTTTTGATCATCTTAAAGTTGATGACAATGTGGCTTATGGTCTTGTTTCTGGTGGAATGAATAAAAAAGAAGCCAGATTAAAAGCTGCTGATTTTTTAAAGGAATTTGGTCTTGAAGGATTTGAAAAACGCTATCCGGAAACACTTTCCGGTGGAGAAGCTCAGCGTGTTGCATTGGCCAGAACTTTGATTATGAATCCTAAACTTGTTCTGTTTGATGAACCACTTTCTGCCCTTGATGCTCCCTTACGAAAAAAACTTGCAGCTTTTATAAGAGAATTGCAGAAAACTCATGGTTTTACCGGAATTATGGTAACTCATGATATAAATGAAGCAAAAACTGTAAGTGATCAGATTATTCTTATGAAGCAGGGGAAAATTTTCTGGCAGGGTAAAGCTTCTGAATTTGATGAAAAACTGATGGAAGAGCAGTCTTATTAAATGGAATATTGTGATTTTCACACTCATCTTGACTGGTATGAAGATTCTCTTGAACTGGAAAATCAACTTTCCGGTTTTAAAGGCACAATAATTGCTGCCTCTGTTGATGAAAAATCTTTTAAGAAAAATCTTGCTTTAGCAGAAAAAATCAACAGTCAGTTTTCCGGCTGCTGCATTATTCCAACTTTTGGAATTCATCCTGAAAAAGTTCCTTTTGTAGAAGAAAGTCTATCTTTTTATGATGAGTTTTGTAATCAGTCTCCTATAATTGGTGAAATTGGAATGGATTTTTGCTGGTACAAAGAAGCATCACCTAAAAAACAGGAAGAAGTTCTAAGATATTTTTTGCACCATTGCAATAACACAAAAAAATTCTGTGTCATTCATACAAAGGATGCAGAACAGAAAATTCTGGAATTGTTAGATGATTATCCTGATGTAAAACCGATTATACACTGGTATGATGGTCCTGAATCAGTTTTTGAAAAATTGGTGGAAAGAAACTGTTATTTTACTTTTGGATGTGAAACTATTCATTCTGTAAAAATACAGGAATTTCTTAAAACGATTCCTCACAATCTTATTTTGGCAGAAACTGATAATCCTACTGCAGAACCATGGCTTGGTGGAAAAGATAATTCTGTTTTTTTGATAAAACGTATTTATAGTGATATAGCAGAAATTCTCGGTCTTTCAGAAAATAAAACTGCAGAAATTATCAATGAAAATTCACGAAGAATAGTTTCTGCAGCATTAAATACAGTTAAAATTTTATAAAAGTCTAAAAAAAACACTAAAGTTTTCAGCAGTTTCTGCCGATAATAGGTTTTCTAATATAAATATATTATATTTCTAATTATCATAACCTGCACAGCATAAGAAATGTATTTGTAAAGATCTGCTTCAGTTGCTGCAACGTCTTCAGCTGTATTTATGGAAGAAATGTCCTGTCCCGGGAGAAATACAAAAGTATAAGATACATTAGTATTTTCCATTTCCAATTGATAATCAAAAGAATTTAATAAAACATTTACTGTGCTGTCATAATCCTGAGATAAAACAACATAATAGTTTTCTACGCAGTTTTTTTTAGTTATAAAGTCATTAAAATCTTTAAATTCGTCTACAGGAGAGGATACATTATATTCATTTACATTAATATGTATAAATTTGTAGTCATATTTAGAAAAATTCTGCTGTAAAAGTTTATTGTAGTATTCGTAAAGCTGTTTTTCATAGAATTTTGAATAGAAGTTTGAAGTGTAATATTCCTTCCAGCCAGTTCCAAATTCTCCATAATTTTCGTGTGCAACTCTATTTGTGGCAGAAAATTCTATTTCTGGATATTGTTGGCTTCTAAAATTTACACTACAGTAAGCAAGATTTTTCTGGTATTCAGGTTCCACGTAGTTACAAAAACTCATTTCAGAAACACTCTTTTTTTCATAAGAAATTACTTCAAAAGGTCCATACTTTGAATATACATTTTGAATTTTACGGGTTATGGCTTTTTCATCTACAATCTGCAGTTTATTTGGATTGTATTCTCTTAAACAGGATGTAAATACTAAGGGAAGTAAGAAAACTGTAACAAAAATATCAGCTTTTTTCATTTTTTCACCTCTTTATTCGTATATATAGTTGTTTTCGTATTTAAAGGTGTAGACATTTTTAAAGCTCTGCAAAAGTTCAGGTGTAAAAGAATTTTCTGTCAGTGTTTTAAAATCATTGGTAAATGAACTGTCTGCAATACAGAATATTCCATTTAATTTAAAGTAACTGTGGAATAGAGAAGAAAAGGTAGCTTCCATTCTTTGTTTATCAAGATTGTCATTTAAGGAACGGGCTACTATGTAAATATCAGTTTCATTATTTACAACATGGTTGCAGTCTGTTGAGTATAAATGATGAAGTTTTTCCATATAATTTTCAAAAGTCATGTTACTTGAATTTGAATTTCCATAGGAATCTTCGGTTATAAAAATAGGACAAAAACGATCTGAAGTTTTTACAACAATTTTATATTCATCAAAATATTTGTAAATGCAGCTGTTATATTCAGCTTCTTCTTGTTCTGCAAAAACTTTACAAAGGTAGTTTGTGCTTACAATGAATTCGGCAGAATTTATACCTTTTTTTGTATAATCAATTTTACCTGCAATTTTAGTTCCTTCATCAAGTGTGGAATCATAATATTCAATGAAGGAATTTTTGTTTATTTTTGTTTCTGAAATCCAGTTATAAGATCCGCCAAGTGCTCTTTCCAGTTGCTGCTGCACTAATTCAGCTCTGTCATTTTTTGAGTCAAAAAAGAATGTGCAGGAAGAAAAAAGAAAAGCAACCAGTGAAAAGATTAGAAAAATTAATATAAATTTCTTTTGCATATTACAAATTATAATTCGCTTTGTTTGTAAAAAATACCAAAATACACTGTTTTATTGAAAAAAATGCTTTAAAGTTGTATTTTTTTTATATTAATTTTCTAAGGAGAAAAAGAAATTATGAAAAAATCCATGTTAGTTGTTATGGCTATGTTGGCTTTAACAAGTACAATGTCTGCTGCAAAAGCAAAAAAAGCAAAAAAAGTAAAGGCTCCTTCTTTCAAAGTTGGTATAATGTACATTGGTGATGAAAATGAAGGTTATACTGAAGCTCACATGAAAGGTATTCAGGAAATGAAGAATGAACTTGGTATTCAGGTTATTGAAAAGAAATGTATTCCTGAAGATGAAAAAGCTTATGATGCAGCTGTAGACTTAGCTGAACAGGGTTGTACATATATTATTGGAACTTCTTTTGGTCATGAATCTTATCTTATTCAGGCTGCTAAAGAATATCCAAAAATACAGTTCTCTCATGCAACTGGATATCAGGCTGCTTTAAGCGGATTAAAAAACATGCATAACTTTATGCCTTCTGTTTATGAATCACGCTATGTTTCTGGTATTGTTGCTGGTCTTAAACTTAACGAAATGATTTCTACTGGTAAAATTAAAGCTTCTGAAGCTAAAATTGGATATGTAGGTGCTTATCCTTATGCTGAAGTTGTTTCTGGTTATACTTCTTTCTTCTTAGGTGCTCGTTCAGTTTGTCCAACAGCTACAATGGAAGTTCGCTATACAAACTCTTGGGCTGACATGACATTGGAAAAGGAAACTGCAGAAGCTTTAATCGCTTCAAAATGTGTTCTTATCTCTCAGCATGCTGATACAACAGGTGCTCCATCTGCTTGTGAAGTTCACAAAGTTCCTTGTGTTGGCTACAATGTTGATATGAAGGCTGTAGCTCCAAATGCTTTTTTGACATCTGCTGCATTAAACTGGGGTGCTTATTATACACTTTCTGCAAAAGCTTTCATGGCTGGTGAATCATTCCCAACAGACTGGTCTACAGGTTATGCTGACAATGCAGTTTACATTACACCAATTAATACTAAAGTTGCTACTGCTGATGCTCAGGCTAAAACTGATGCTGCAATTGCTGCAATCAAAGCTGGTACATTAAAAGTATTCAATACATCAACATTCACAGTTGGTGGAAAATCTCTTGAAACTTTAATTGCTGAAGGCGGAGATTATGCTAAATATGCAAAATATGTAAGCAATGGTGCATTCAACGAACAGACAGGTTTTGCAGCTCCAGCATTTGATTTAAGAATTGATGGAATTACAGAAAGATAATAAATCAGGGCAAACGCATTATAAATGCTTTTCCGTAATGTTGGTGCGAAGGAGCGGGGCGTGGTTCAAAAACACTCTTTTTGTGGCTGCTGCGAAGCGGCAGTTTAATAGTTTCTATACCACAAAAAGCGTGTAGCGCATTAT
>JALEPQ010000144.1 GCA_022768685.1 Spirochaetia bacterium | reverse complement strand
ATAAGTCAGGCAGTCAACGTTTACAACTGTTCCGTCAAAATCAGCATCACCAAAGAGGTCAGTTCCACTGTTAGAAAGACCAAAAAGATAATGAATGAAGTTACAGCCGATGAATCCGGCTCCACCAGTGATTAAAATATTCTTAAGTTTTCTCATTAAGTTTTCTCCTTAGTATGAACTATGAGATATGAAGTATGAATTCTAATTCACATCCTTATGTTTTAGGGTGGCCATTAAAATTCTGATAATTTCTTCACAATCTTTTATTAATTGATCAAATTTTTCATGACAAATAAAATCTGTATCACAAAGTAATTCAAGCCAATATTCAGTCTCTTCAGCTTCCTTTAATGAAATATAAAGTTTAGCATAGAAATCTGCTTTGGATTGACCTCGAATAGCCTCTCTTATATTAGCACCAATACTAGTACCGCTTCTTAGAATTTGTTTAGATAAAACGAACTCTTTTTTTTCATTTTGTAATTCGGTATAAAGTCTAATTATTTTAATAGCAAAAGCTTTACTTTTTACAGGTAAAACAGAATCTTTTGTCATACTTCATACCTCATACTTCAATGCTTACTTATTTATCCACTTTCCATTTATATCAAAGTATTTATTTTCTTTGCTGAATGCTGGATGTTTTCCGTCCTTTTCGCTTAGAAGCGGGTTTACATCTAGGGCAATTGATTTCCAGTCGATTCCGATTTCAGCATCATTCCACATTAATCCGCCTTCGCCTTTTGGATCGTAGAAATCTGTGCACTTGTAGGCAAAAACTGCTGTTTCAGAAAGCACATAGAATCCGTGAGCAAAACCTTCTGGAATATAAAACTGATTTTGTTTTTCGCTATCTAGAATTACTCCGTAATATTTTCCAAAAGCAGGAGAATCATTTCTGATATCAACTGCAACATCGTAAACTTTTCCGCTTACAGCTCTAACAAGCTTTCCCTGGGGATGCTGTGTCTGAAAATGAAGTCCCCTCAAAACTCCCTTTGTTGAAGAAGACTGATTATCCTGAACAAACTTCATTTTAAGTCCTGCTGCAAAGAAATCTTTTTCTGAATAAACTTCAAAAAAATATCCTCTTGCATCACCAAAAACCTTTGGCTGGATTTCATAAAGACCTGGAATTTCGATTCCATCAACTAAACACTTCTTAAACTCAAAAGCCATCGTATTACAGGTATGAGATATGAGGTGTGAGGTATGATATAAAAAATTCATACTTCATAGTTCATACTTCATACTTCACTCCTCTTAATTATTTGCAATAAATTCCAGATATCTTCCGTATTCTGTCTTATATCCTTTAGCTAAGTCCAGAAGATGTTCTTTTGTAATCCAGCCGTTTTTGTAACTGATTTCTTCAAGACATGCTACATACAAGCCCTGGCGTTTCTGTATTGTGGCAACGTAATTTCCGGCTTCCTGTAAACCTTCATAAGTTCCTGTATCAAGCCATGCCATTCCGCGGCCAAGAAGTTCTACCTTAAGCTGCTTTCTTGAAAGATATTCGTTGTTTACTGCTGTGATTTCAATTTCTCCCCGGGCACTTGGTTTTACGTTTGCGGCAATATCAACTACTGAATTGTCATAGAAGTAAAGGCCTGGTACTGCGTAGTTTGATTTTGGTTTTGCAGGTTTTTCTTCAATTCCAAGGGCATTTCCGTCCTGGTCAAATTCTACAACACCGTATGCTGTAGGATCTGCAACATAGTAACCGAAGATTACAGCTCCACGCTGTTCTGTAACTTTTTTTGCTGCTGATTTTAATGTTGAAGTAAAGCTCTGTCCGTAGAAAATATTGTCTCCTAGAACAAGGGCTACATCGTCATTACCAATAAAATCTTTTCCTACAATGAATGCATCTGCAAGTCCCCGTGGTTTGTCCTGTACTGCATATTCAAAGTGCATTCCAAGCCATGCTCCGTCACCAAACAGTTCTTCAAAGCATGAAATGTCTCGTGGGGTAGAAATAATCAGGACTTCACGGATTCCTGCCAGCATGAGACAGCTCAATGGATAGTAAATCATCGGCTTGTCATACAATGGTAATATCTGTTTTGAAACAGCCTTTGTGATTGGATAAAGTCTTGTGCCAGAGCCTCCGGCTAAAATAATTCCTTTCATAACAAAAATCTCTATAAATATAAAAAAAGTTTAAACAATTATAGCACAATTTTTATATTTATAGAATTAGTCAGTAAAAAGGTTAAATTAAAGTAAGTCAATTAGTTTTTTAAGATTTTCCTCTGTTGTAGCCCAGCTTGTTGCAAATCTTACAGCAGTGTGAGAATCATCAACTTTTTCCCAGAAACTGAACTTTACAGATTTAGAAAGTTCTTTCATTTTATTGTTATCAAGAATTACAAACTGCTGATTTGTTGGAGAGTCAAGAAGGAATTTATATCCTTTATTTTTGAATACTTCTTTTAATGTGTTTGCATGATTTATAGCATTTTCACTGATTTTGAAGTAAAGATTGTTTGAAAAAAGTTCATCAAACTGAATTCCAAGAAGTCTTCCTTTAGCAAGGAGTGCACCATGTTTTTTTGTAAGATTTACAAAGTGAGCAGGTTTATTTTTCTTTGTAAAAACAATTGCTTCACCGCAAAGGGCACCAACTTTTGTTCCGCCAATATAAAAAACATCACTTAATTCAGCAATTTCAGGAAGAGTAAGATCACATTCAGAGCTGGCAAGACCATAACCAAGACGGGCACCATCAATGAAAAGTGGAATATTATTTTTGTGGCATACACTGCTTATGGCTGTTAATTCTGATTTTGTATAAATTGTTCCATATTCAGTTGGAAAAGAGATGTAAACCATTCCTGGAAAAACCATGTGTTCATGATTTCCGTCGTTGTAAAAATCATTAATGTAATTTTCTAATTCATCAGCCTGCATCTTTCCGTTGTGACCAGGTATTTCAAGGACTTTATGACCTGTATATTCAATTGCACCTGCTTCATGTACTGCTACGTGTCCTGTTTTTGCTGCTACAACACCTTCAAAAGGTTTAAGCATAGAATCAATTACAAGTTGATTGGTTTGAGTTCCGCCCACTACAAATTCAACTTGAGCATCAGGACAATTACAGGCCTTTGAAATTTTTTCTTTTGCAGAAAGGCAGTATTCATCAACTCCATATCCGCTTAACTGTTCCATATTAGTCTGAATAAGACGTTCTAAAATTTTTGGATGAGCACCTTCAATATAATCACTTTCGAAATTCAACATAATTTTCCTCTGTGCTAATAGTATAGCGAATTTTTTGTAAAAAAAATTAAATATAAAAAAATATTACATCTGATAATACAGATAGTATTTCAAATGTAACAAAGAAACCTGGCAAATTTAAGTTATAATCATTTTACAACACCTAAAACTATGCCACAAATAATTACGGCAGCACAGAAAAATCTGTAGGCCGTATTTTTTTCTTTAAAAATAAATTTACCGCCAATAATGGTAACTATACATCCACTTTGTTTTATTAAAGTCATAATGGTAATTCTGCTGTCAGCCATTCCATTTGCAATGAACAATGCTTTATCACCAATTACAAACATAACAGCCAGAATCCAGACCCAGATATTTTTAAAAACTGAGAAGCCTATTTTTTTTCTGGTGATTAAAATGTAAATCAGATAATAAATAACTAAAAAAAGCATGTACCAGAATTGAAGTTGAGATGAAGATATATCTTTCATCAAAACTTTGTCCATGAAACCAGAAACAGCATTTAGAAGGCAAGATATTAATGCCATTGCCACATAAATCCAGACAGGATAAACATTTGTAGTTGAGTTTTCAGATGCCAGAGGTAATTTAGTAGAGGAGTTTTCCTCAATTTTGAATATTTTTCTTAAAAATGGAGGTTTGAATTTCAAAAGAAGAAGTCCACTACAAACTATTATTAGTCCAGAAATCTGGTAAGGGGATAAAACTTCATCTAATAGTGCAACTCCAAAAAAAGTAGCAAAAAGTACTCGTGAAAGATCGAGAATGCCGTAAAGACTTACTGGTAATTTTTTTAATGAACGGAAACTGCAGATCCATGCAATAAAAATACAAAAAGATTTGATTGCAATTAATCCGTAGAATTTTGGTTCAAGTCCACCTGCCTTTGGTGCCTGCGGGATTACAAAAATAAAAGAAAGAATTGTATAAACAACAAGAACTTCCATTACGGAGTTTTTATTCATTGCCAGTTTTTTTGCTATTTCCCGTGAACCTTTCAACAGGCCATAAAGCAAAACTAATAACATCCAGATCATAGGCAAGATATTACAATATTTTGTAATTTTTTTTTACACTTTTATAAATTCAGTCTTATTTTAAATTTTATAACATATTTGTGGGGAGTAGATTATGAAAGAAGAAACAAAACAAAAATCAGGTTAAAAATTCAATTGAATAGAAAAATATGAACATAAAATGAAATGAGTAAAAAAAAACTTCGCACCTGGCGAAGTTTTTTGTAGAGCTGCCTGTAGGATTTGGACCCACGACCCCGAGATTACAAATCACGTGCTCTACCAGCTGAGCTAAGGCAGCATGGACATCTCCTAGCAGAATTGAACTGCTGTTGTCGGGATGAAAACCCGATGTCCTAACCACTAGACGAAGGAGACTTGAGAGCGGATGAAGGGAGTCGAACCCTCGTCATCAGCTTGGAAGGCTGAGATAATAAGCCGTTATA
>JALEPQ010000156.1 GCA_022768685.1 Spirochaetia bacterium | reverse complement strand
GCGGGACGTGGTTCAAAAACATTCTTTTTGTGGCTGCTGCGAAGCGGCAGTTCAATAGTTTCTATACCACAAAAAGCGTGTAGCGCATTATTGCGCGGTTTTGAATCACGCAACCGTGACTGGGAGCCAAAAAAATCGGATATTTGTTTATAATGCGTTTGCCCTGTACTTATTTGTCATTTACCTGCCAAAATGATATTGTTTAAATATGTTAAATCAATTTTCAAGAACAGAACTTCTAATCGGTAAAGAAGCCATGAATATTTTAAATAATGCACATGTGGCAGTATTTGGAATCGGAGGTGTTGGAGGTTACACCGTAGAGGCTCTTGTACGATCAGGAATTCAACATATAGATATTGTAGACAATGATACTGTCAGTCTCACAAATATAAACCGTCAGATCATAGCAACTCATTCAACGGCAGGAAGATTAAAAGTTGATGTTATGAAAGAACGTATTCTTGATATAAATCCAGAAGCGGAAGTTAATGCTTTTCCCTGTTTTTATCTTCCAGAAAATCGTGACCAGTTTGATTTTTCAAAATATGACTATGTCGTAGATGCTGTTGATACTGTAGCCGCAAAAATTCAGTTAATCGTGCAGGCAAAAGAAGCTGGTACAAAAATCATCTCCAGCATGGGAGCGGGCAATAAACTAGATCCAACAAGATTTGAAGTAGCAGATATTTCAGAAACTTCAGTTTGTCCTCTTGCCCGGGTAATGCGTCAGGAATGCAAAAAAAGAGGCCTTACCCAAGTAAAAGTTGTTTATTCAAAGGAAAAACCGGTCACTCCATGGGATGAAACAATTACCAGTGCTGTTGCTGCGGAGGCTCCTTCAAAACGAACAGTCCCAGGAAGCACAGCTTTTGTCCCTTCTGTAGCAGGATTAATAATAGCAGGAGAAATTATAAAAGACCTGATAAAAAATTCTTCATCTCAATAGACTTTGAAAAATCTCCCGTTCATATTTTCTATAAATGATAATAAGACTATTTCTTTATTTTAGATAAAGTTTTCTCAGCTGCTTTTTTAGCCTTTCTTGCAGTTTTTATAGCGGCCTTTTTGGCTGCAGCCTTTGCCCGTTTCATTCTTCGTTTTGTTTTTACAGAAGTTACTCTTACCTGTTTTTTTAAGAAGTCAATTGGAGCAACATAATTTTCAATTTTTTTAATGCTTTCAATTGCATCTCTTCCAGTGTATGCTGCAGTTGGAAGTCCTCCCGGGTATCGGAGCCAGTGACTGGCAAGAACCACATTATCAAGTCCACTAACATCAGATGACATAAAGGCATTAAAACTGAATGGTGTAGTAATGTATCTCATATATGCACCAAGATAATCGTTATTCAGGCGTTTATATGAGTAAGGAGTCCATACATCCAGAATTGAAAGTTTTCCTTTATAATCTGGAAATCTAACTTCAATTTCATGCATAATTTCCATTGCGGTTTTATTTTTTGATGCTTTATAGAGTTCCTGATTCTGAGAAAGCTTTAGCCAGTATTTATAATCTTTTTCGTATTGAGGAATGGAAACCTGAATCACAGTTTTATTCTCAGGTGCTATATATTCACCGTAACACCTGTAATTTTTAACTGAAAATCTCTCCAGATATTGAGTTCCTACCTGAATCAATCCACAGCCAATACTTAAAGTATCTCCAACTTCTTCAAAAAGTCCATCAACTGCAAATGCTACCTGAAAAGAACCGTACACCACAAATTTATGAACACCTGATTTTGAATAAAGTTTACTAAAGTTCTTTGGTGTATATTTATTACCAAGTAAATGCTTATAAGTATAGTAAATATCACAAGCTGGAATAATATAATCTGCTGCTTCTACTTTTCCATTTTCAAAAAGAACTCCAATAGCATGATGATTAATTACAGTTTTTGGATTTTTCCACTTAAACAATTCTTCTTCCATTGTTCTTATAGATTTACTTGCTTTATCAATAATAATCTGTTTTGCAGGACAATTTGTTACAATCTTTCCACCAAGTTCAAGATATTTTTCCTTTAAGTTTCTTGCCATTCCTAAAGACCCTTCAGGAGGAAGATCTCCATTTCCAGAAATATAGAAACTGTAGGCAAGCATCAACCAATATGATTCATACTCTTTTGCCATAAATTCTGTAAACAGAGCTTGAATTGCAGGATGAACAAATCTATCTGCCATTTCTTCCGAATTTATGTTCAGATATTTTACGAAATGTTTTGTAAAATCAAATTTATTAGTATTAAGGGAAGAATTAAAATCTTTAATTGAACGGTACAGTTCTCTTGCTGAAAGACCGGAATTCATTAAATCGGCAAAAAACTGAACACAATTAAGAAATGCATTTATTTCATCTTTATCCGCAGGAGAAATTTCAAGCATTTCTTTTCTTGTTTTTGAAATATCCCTCCAAAGAGTAACTGTTGCACCTTCAGCTTCACAGGCAAGAAAATATGGTCTTTGAATCAACTGTTCACCTGGTTTTAGAACGCCAAGTTCTTCCCACATTTTTTTATCAGGACTGCCGTCTCTTGTTCCTGTCAACCAGTGAAGACAATTATCAATTACAAATCCATTTCTTTTCCAGGCAGAACATGATCCCCCTACCCAAGGATTTTTTTCATAAATAATAGTCTCAAAACCGTTTTTCTGTCCACAAATACCAGCAGTTAAACCTGCCACTCCACTTCCGATAATTATAATCTTTTTCATAGTGTCACCTGATTTTTATTATATCACTTTTAATAATAAGAAGAAGAGATTATGTTCTTACGATGAAAGTAAAAATATAGCTAAAATTAATTAAAAAAAACTTGCAATATAAAATTTAAGTGCTATTATAAAAGTGTGGTTAGCAAACCGAAAGCGAGGGCGGTAAGCGGCTGCTTGTAGAGGAGGCAATAATGCAATTTCCGACAAAGATAACATGCCAGGACGTGGCTAAACGTAAATCAATTAAAAATTTGTAAATTCAGCACCAGCGGCTTATAGCTGGGTTATAATATAGTGCCAGTTATAAAATAACTGAAAGCACATTACAGGCCGGAGACAGACTCCGGCTTTTGTTTTTTAAAGATAAAAAAAAGTACGTATATAAACTGTAGTAATTTATCACAATTGTTTATCATCATCCGTATACAAACTGTAGTACAAAAAAGTGTCACCCCAGAAAAAGTGTAAAATTTTTTAAACGAATTATTAACTGTTAAAAGCGAAGCGTATATAAAGTGTAGTTAACTTTTTTATATACTGTTTAAATTTTTAAACTACAGTTTGTATACGCAAATAAGATCCGTATATAAACTGTAGCTATATGAACTCATAATGGTACTACAGTTTATATATGCAAAAATAAAAAAATCATATATAGCGTATATAAACTGTATAAGATACTAGAATAAAACACTACAGTTTATATACGGATTTTGAATATTTTCTCATCTTACGTATAGAAACTGTAGTATCATTTCCAAATCTGCCGTATATAAAGTGTAGTACGAAGCAATAAATCTGGAAAAAAAATCCAAAAGCATATATAAACTGTAGCATGAAAGAAAAATAAGAAGAAAAAAAATTATGAAATTGTCAGAAATATAGAAACTGCAGTTAAAAAAGGGGAAGCTGACTATAGAAACTCATAAAACAACTACACTTTATATACATTTTTACACAAATTACATGTGGATATCTTATTTTTTCCACTACAGTTTGTATATTTTATTTATGGCAGTGTAATTTATTATATTATAAAGACTTAACTACAAATCCCTACAACTGCGAACTACAATTTCTATATGAATTTACTACAGTTTCTATATATCTTCTATTATCTCAAATAGTTAACAAATAGTTTTAATACCAAATAGCAGAACTACAGCTAATTGTGGAAAACTATAAATCAGAAGTAATTAAAATATATCTTTTGTCATCATCTTCAATAACAGCTTTACTTTTATAAAGTGTAAAACCTGTATTATCTTCATCAAACTTAATGTTTAATTCCTGATAATAATTTTTCTTTATATTGATAAGCATATCTTTTAAATAAGCCCAGTTTGTTCGTATCTGATCTTTTCTGGAAGTATCTTCAACGGGCATAAACTGTTCAACAAATTTATCTCGTGACACAAAAAGAGGTTCCTTTAATCCATTATTTCTATAAATAAGCCAGGCATAAATATCTTTACCAATAGCTGAAGAAATGTTTTTGTAACACGTATAATTAATTGGAACAGAATGTTTTCTTGAAAAATCAACAAATTTTTCAGATAAAACAATACTTATTGCAGCTGTCTGCTTTTCACCCTTTCTGTTTTCAATATCTACATACTGAATGTTATCCATGAATGGAATAATACCTGTAGAAACTTTTGTTGCCTTTACTGTTTCACCAGCACCATAATTTTCATCCAGTAAATCATTAAATAATGATCCTTGAACTGTTTTTTCCTGTTTCTCTTCAAAAATAAAAGTTGCATTAGAAAAGAATGTCAGCTGATCTTTTATTTCTTTACAGCGGGAATTAGGAAGCTGTAATTCTTTTAGCAAACTGTTCAAAGAATTATATTCAATTGTTACAGGACCTTTTGGAACTGAAGTCTTATTTATTACAGCTCTGGTTGTTAAAGTTGTAAGTAAAAGTCTTCCATATTTTCCAAAGGGAACTTTTTCACCACCTGTAAGTTTTAACGTGATGTTGTTATATTTTCTTATAAACAAGTTCTTTTTTACATCCCTTAAAGGTAAAGCGGCTGCTATAAAAGGACTTGGTAAATAAGCTTTATAGTTTTTTACTTCCTTATTTGAATCGACAAGATCTATTTCAAATAATTCAGAAATAACATTTTCATTTTCCATAATATTTTCCATGCAGAAAGATCTACTCTCCTACTTTTTCAATACCGTTTCGGGAGATAGTTAAATTACCAGCCTTTACTTCTTTCATAATGTAATTAACAGCAAGTTCTACTCCTTGAACAAGAGTTATTTCATTTGAAGAAAAGAATGCCTTGAATTCAGCCCTTTTTCCAGTTGTAAAGTGAAGATTTACAACATCTGAATATTTTCCTTTTTTTTCTGCAGGAGTTTTTACTACTGGTTTTACAGCTGTTTCTGTTACTACAGTTTCTATACTTTCCACAGGAGACTGTATATTATTTGCAATCTGTTTTGCAAAATCTGGAGTTAATAATGTTGCTTGAGTTTTAGTTGCTAATGGCATTTGTTTTCTCCTTATAAAACACCGCGTTAGCGGCGAGCCAGGATGGCGAGTATCCAAGTTTATTTTACTAAGTCAGCAAGAGTCTTAAATGATTCAAGTGTATTTGTTTTTGCTCCCTGCTGCTGAATAGTTTTTCTAACAATAGTTGCTGATTTAAAATTCTGATCCTGAGGAATTTCAACAATGTTGAATTCAGAAGTTTTTAATGCATCTATAATTTCATTTGCAAGTTTGTATGAGTGATTTACTTCGTTCAAAACAATTGTCTGGAATTTTGGTGATATGTGTTTTCTCTTCTGACAGTCCTTCAAATTGTTTCTGAAAATCTGAAGTCCATCCTGAGAGTAACCGTCTGCTTTTACAACAGCAACAACCTCATCAACGGCCTGCAAAATATTTTCTTCAAAGGCATCAAAAGCTGGTGATGTATCAAAAATACAGTAATCAAATCCTAATGATTCTATAACTGACATTAAGTCTACAAAAATAAAAGGTTCTCTTACAGCCTGTGTTGATCTGTATAGTTTCAGACCGTTTGTTTCATTTTCACTGATTGCTTGTGTTGGAATTAAAAATAGATTTTCTACACTTGTTGGAACAATTGATTTTTCAACTTCAATCTTTCCAAATAGAACTTCTCCCAGATCATATTCAAAAGTTTCAACAAGATTGCTTGTGGCATTTCCCTGTGAGTCGGCATCAATTAAAAGAACTTTTTTGCCGCTCAAAGCTAACTGTGCTGCTAATGAAACACTGATAGTGGTTTTACCTACACCACCCTTCTGAATGGCGATTACGATTTTTTTCATTTTTGTTTCCCCTCGGTTTTTCAACCCTTTTTGATTATAACATTTTTTATTAGAAAAAAGCAAATAAAAAATATAATCTTTATTAGATAGATTATATATAATCTAATATTTATTAGAGTAAGTGTTAGATGATATATTAGTGAAAATATTATAAATAAAGTTATATTTCTAATTAAATATATTATAAATATAATAAAAAATATTAGATTTTAAAACACGTTCATATCTTCGCGTAGACGCGTTCAAAATTAATTTTTGAATAATTTATCGAATGAACTAAACGACCCCTGTTTTTTTGAATTTTTTAAAGTTTGCTATAAACCGCATTTTTTTTAATGTCAGACAGAATTTTATTAAAATTTTTTATGTACGCGAAGCACTACAGTTTATATATGCTTTTACCAATTATTCTTATAGGTTGAATGGTTTTTAACTGCTCATTAAAATATGAATGTCGAATTCTTTTTTTCGACTACTTTGTTTTTCCGAGGTTTCAAATGGAACAGTCAATTAATACAAAATGTCTAACAGCTGGTTACACTCCAAAGAATGGAGAACCACGTCAAATCCCAATCGTTCAGTCTACAACATTCAAGTATGACACTAGTGAAGAAATGGGAAAGCTTTTTGATCTTGAATCTTCAGGTTATTTTTACACAAGACTTCAGAATCCTACAAATGACACTGTTGCTGCAAAAATAGCTGCACTTGAAGGTGGAACTGCTGCTATGCTTACATCATCTGGTCAGGCTGCAAATTTCTTTGCTCTGTTTAATATCTGCGAAGCTGGAAGTCATATTGTTGCATCAAGTTCAATTTATGGAGGAACTTTCAATCTTATTTCTGTTACCTTAAAGAAAATGGGTATAGATTCAACTTTTGTAAGTCCTGATGCAACTGAAGAAGAATTGAATGCTGCATTTAAACCTAACACAAGAGCCATGTTTGGAGAGACAATTGCAAATCCTGCATTAACTGTTCTTGATATAGAAAAATTTGCAAAAGCTGCCCATTCCCATAATGTTCCTTTAATTGTGGATAATACTTTCCCAACACCAATTAATTGCCGTCCAATAGAGTGGGGGGCTGATATTGTTACTCATTCAACTACAAAATATATGGATGGTCATGGAGCTTGTGTTGGTGGTGCAATTATTGATTCCGGTAAATTTGACTGGATGGCTCATAAAGATATGTATCCTGGATTGGCAACTCCTGATGAAAGTTATCATGGTGTAACTTACGCAGAACGCTTTGGAAAAGAAGGTGCATTCATTACAAAGGCAACAGTTCAGTTGATGAGAGATCTTGGTTGTATTCAGTCACCTCAGCATGCTTTTATCCTGAATTTAGGATTGGAATCACTTCATGTAAGAATGCCACGCCATGTAGAAAATGGTCAGGCTGTAGCAGAATTCCTGGAAAGGCACCCAAAAGTTGAAAGCGTAAATTATCCAACTTTACCTTCAAATAAATATTACCATCTTGCACAAAAATATCTTCCTAACGGAGGATGTGGTGTAGTTTCATTTGAAATCAAAGGTGGAAGACCTGCTGCTGAAAAATTCATGAAAGCACTGAAATTATTTGCTATTGAAACACATGTAGCAGATGCCAGATCTTGTTGTTTGAATCCAGCAACATCAACTCACCGCCAGATGAATGATGAACAGCTTGCTGCAGCTGGAGTTCCTGCGGGTCTTATCAGAATCAGTTGTGGTCTTGAAGATAAAAATGACATGATTGCTGATTTGAAACAGGCATTGGAAAATATCTGATTTTTTAATGTAAATTAAAGCAAAAGTGCATCTTTGGAACAGGGGGAATTCCTTTGTTCTGAAGGTGCATTTTTTTTGTAAAAATATTCAGTATTATAAATTTTATTTTTCTGATAAGGTCTAGTTAGTTATCCATTTTTTGCAGGAGATTTTTGTGAAAAAGTTGTTTTTAATCAGTCTTATTGTATTTTTATGTGAATTGCTGGCAGCAGAAAATTTTAATGTAAAACTGGCAATTTCAGAAATAAGAAATTTGGAAGGAAAACTTTATGTTGATGTAATAAATTCCAGGGAAAATTTTAAAAACAGAATTTCACACAAAAGAATTGAACTTAATCCCACTGCGGAAACAGTAGATTTTTCTCTGGAGTTGCCGGCTGGGGAATATGTATTTTCTCTTTATCAGGATGTAAACTGTAATAAAAAACTTGATGCCAATGTGTTAGGAATTCCAAAAGAACCTTATGGTTTTAGTAATTATGATGGAAAATCTATTCCAAATTCATTTGAAAAACTTAAAGTAGCTATTAATAAGAATGAAACTGTATTAATAAAAATTGTTCACGGATTTGTGTCTAAATAAAGGCGTATATAAACTGTAGTGTAAAAAATAGAAAAGAAAAAAAATTAAAGTTCTTCAAATGAATCGATTGGGATTTTTATTGTGGCAACAGTTTCATTATCAGTTGTATTGAAATTAAGGTGTGAAGTATCAAGTCCCAGTCTTTTTAAAATAAGAATGATACTAACAATTCCAAGACCGGAACCTTCTGTCTGGTCAATGTCCTTGAAGGCATCTTCTAAAGTGTTGTAATTTTTTGTATTTTCAATTTTCTGCTGAATTCTTAATTTTTCTTCGTTTGTAATTTTTGTGTTATTTAAAACTTTTAAGGTAATAAAGTCATTTGCAGAAAGTCTTAAATAAACCTGAAGATATCCTTCCTTTAGTCCTGCCATATAGTGATGTGTATCATCAGTAATCGTTTTTCGGAATGTTTTCATTCCATTTTCGTAGTCTTCTTTGTTGTTGATGTCCAGTTTATTTTCCTGAAAGAAAATACGTTTTGCATTTGCTTTGCTGGCATTATCAAGAAGTTCAAGAAGACAATAAGAAAGACAGTTTACAAGATGATCCTGACCACATTCTTCCAGAAACATCTTCAAAATATTCTGAAAACGAATCTTTTGATCAGGAGTAAGAGTATAACAATAAAATTCTATAGGTTTTCTATTTGCCACGGCTTCTTTAATTAAAGAAATATCTTCTTCGCTTAATTGTGGCTTGTTATCATCTGTCACGCCTAAATTATATACTCTATTTTTATTTTTATCTACAAAAAGAATTTTTTATACAGGGCAAACGCATTATAAACAAAAATCCGATTTTTTGGCTCCCAGTCACGGTTGCGTGATTCAAAACCGCGCAATAATGCGCTACACGCTTTTTGCGGTATAGAAACTATTGAACTGCCGCTTCGCAGCAGCCACAAAAAGAGTGTTTTTGAACCACGCCCCGCTCCTTCGCACCAACATTACGGAAAAGCATTTATAATGCGTTTGCCCTGATTTTTTATATATAGTAAGAATCAGATCAACTAGTGAAAACATACTTTTATAGCTAATTGATTTTTGCACCTGCAACAGTATTGTAAAAATCTATTTTTACTGGCTTTTTTTTAGGGGAACAGACAAAAATTTGCAGGATGATTTTTTACTGTGTCATTATTTGAGCATTCTGCCTGTTATTATTTAAGGGAAAATATTTGAAAGACTTTAAAAAAGAAATTTGACGATTTAGTGGAATGTTACTATATTCAACTTTCCACTTTTTGTGAGGGGTGTGTATGTTCGAAAAAGAAGTAAAAGAAATCTATCTTAAAGAAATTGATTTGGTTCCTCTTCTTACTGCAGAAGAAGAAAAAAATCTGGCTTTGAAGGCAAGTTCCGGTGATAAAAATGCTCAGAATAAACTGATAAACGCAAATCTTCGTTTTGTTGTAAAAATTGCAAACCGCTATAAAGGATTTGGATTAGAGATTGAAGAACTGATAAATGAAGGCAATATTGGACTTATGAAGGCTGTAGAGAAATTTGATCCTGCTGCAAATAATAAATTCACAACTTATGCTGTATGGTGGATTACTGCAGAAATTCAAAAAGCAATCCGTGAAACTTCCAAAGGTATAAAATTTCCATCTTATATGTTTCAGGAAATGAAAAAAGATAAATGGAATATTGCGAGTCTTGATAAACCTGTTGGAAAGGAAGATGATGCCACAATTGGAGATTTGCTTTGTGATGAACGTAGTTGTTCTCCAGAAGAAGATTTTTATTGTTCGGTTGCAGAAGAACAGGTTCTTACTTCAATGGAAATTCTCAGCAAAAAAGAGAAAGATATTATTACTCTTCGTTATGGTCTTAATGGACAAAAGCCTATGAGCCTTTCTGAAGTAGGGCATGTAATTGGTCTTACAAAAGAACGAATTCGTCAGATTGAGAAAAAAGCCCTTTCTTCCATGAAAAATTATCTTGATGTACAGTGCAATTACAATGTTGCCGCTTAAGGCTGCTGGAAGCATATTTTTCTTTGTGAATTTTTATATTTCTTCAGTAATTGGTTTGCATGGATTTTGAATCATCATTATATTAAAAATGAAGGAGGATATGACTATGGAACAATTCATAAAAACAAGTTCTGCAAAATTAAGTGGTTTAGAAAAAGCTGCTGTTTTGCTGGCAGAACTTGGTCCTGCTTTTAACAATAATTATGCAGCTTTAGAGCAAGCTCTTAATCTTTCTGAAAAAGAAAAAATCAAATTAGCAAACGCAATGAAGAATTTAGGTTCATATAATCCTGCTGTTCATGGAATTGGAGAAATTCTTCGTGAAGAATCTGTATTAAATGAAGTAATTGAATTTGGAAAATTGAGAGGAATTTTTCATCCAGTGGAAAAAAATAGGACAGGAAATTCCAGATTTGATATTTCTAATGGTGTGTCGGATATGGCAAAACAGAATCCTGAAGCTGTAGCTAAAATCTTAAGCAGCTGGCTTGGTAAAGAATCCCGTGAAAATTAAAATTAGTGTTTGAAAAAAAGTTATAATCTACAAAAGAGGTGAATAATGGATATTGCAGAAATTGATAAATTACCTGTTGCAGAACGCTTCAGTAAAAGAGTTATTTTAAAAGTCAGTGAAATAATAAATGTTGAACAACATCCCGGAGGAAGTCTTCTTTACATTTTAACATTAAACACTGGGGATGAAGAACCTCGTCAGATTGTAAGTTCAATTGTCCCATTTTATACACCTGAACAGTTGTTGAATAAACATATAGTTCTTGTATACAACCTGAAGCCGGCAAATTTTCGTGGAGTGCGCAGTAATGGTATGCTTCTTGCTGCAAGCGATCCTGCTGTAACAGATCATGAAACTTGTGAAGTTATCTTTGCTCCTCAATTTGAAGTGGGAACAATTCTGGAACCAGAAGGTTTTACACCACCTGAAGAAGAACTTTGTTATGTTAAACCAGATAAATTCTTTGAAATGCAGCTTTACACAAAAAATGGAATTGTTGAACTTGACGGTAAGAAAATTGGCTTTGATGGAAAATTCCTTACCGTTGAAGTTTATAAAAATGGTGAAGTAGGTTAATTTCTCTGTCGTAATTCCCAAAATTCGGGAGAGTAGGGCAGTGCTCAATTAAAAAAAGCTGCATCTTCGGTAATATGTTTTTCTTCCATTAATAATAAACAGGTTCATAATGAATAATGCACTACAGTTTATATACGCATTTAAAAAAGTTTTTTATTGCGCAATGTGAAATATTGTTTTGATTTTTTACAATAAAAAATATTTTTATGCTATACTTATATTCCCGAAAAATATTTCAAAATCAGGAGTTATTTGATGGCTAACAATACCACCGAATTTAAACCTTACGTTCCGGCAGATAAAATTACACCGGAATTCACAATCACATCTATTATTACTGGTATTATTCTTGCAGTAGTTTTTGGTGCAGCTAATGCTTACCTTGGACTTCGTGTAGGTATGACAGTATCAGCTTCCATTCCTGCAGCTGTAATTGCAATGGGAGTTACAAGGGTTATTCTCAAGAAGAATTCTATTCTTGAAAGTAACATGGTTCAGACAATTGGTTCTGCAGGTGAATCACTTGCTGCTGGTGCAATTTTCACAATGCCAGCTTTGTTCTTGTGGGCAAGAGAAGGAATCCTTCCTAATGCACCAACTTTCTTGACAATTACACTGATTGCACTTGCAGGTGGTATTCTTGGTGTTCTCTTTATGATTCCTTTACGCAATTCGATTATTGTACAGGAACATGGGGTACTTCCTTATCCAGAAGCTCAGGCTTGTGCTGAAGTTCTTCTTGCTGGTGAAGAGAAAGGTGATAATGCTAAAGCAATTTTTTCCGGCTTAGGAATTTCTGCAGCAATGAAATTCATTGTTGATGGTCTTAAAGTTGTTCCTGGTGCAGTTGCAGCTCCTTTTAAACATCTTAAAACAGAATTTTCTACAGAAATTTATCCTGCTGTAACAGCTGTTGGATACATTTGTGGATTTAAAATTTCTTCTTATCTTTTCTCTGGTGGACTTTTAGCATGGTTTGTTTTAATTCCTGCCATTGTTCTTTTTGGTGGAGATTCAGTTTTATTCCCAGCTGATTGTTCTGTTGCAGAACTTTATGCTGCTGGTGGTGCTGGTGCAATCTGGTCAAAATATATCCGCTATGTAGGTGCAGGTGCTCTTGCTGCTGCTGGTATTATCAGTTTAGTAAAATCTCTTCCAACAATTGTAAAAACATTTGCAAGTGCAATGAAGGGCTTAAAAGGTTCTAAAAATACTTCAAATGATAGAACTTCTAATGACTTAAGCATGAGATTTGTATTAATCAGTGTTGCTGTAATTGCAATCTTAATCTGGTTGTTACCACCAATTCAGGCAGGACTTATTTCTGCTTTATTGATTGTAATTTTCGGATTCTTCTTTGCAACAGTTTCATCTAAGATGGTAGGTCTTGTTGGTTCTTCTAACAATCCGGTATCTGGAATGGCAATTGCTACACTTTTAATTTCTACAATTCTCCTTAAAGTTTCTGGTGATACAGGTTCACACGGAATGGTTTCTGCAATTACAATTGGTTCAATTATTTGTATTATTGCAGCTATTGCCGGTGATACTTCACAGGATTTAAAGACAGGCTTCCTGCTTGGTGCAACACCTAAAAAACAGCAGATTGGTGAATTGATTGGTGCTGTTGTTTCAGCTTTAACAATCGGTGGTGTTCTTGTACTTTTGGATAAAGCATGGGGATTTGGATCTGCAGAACTTTCTGCTCCACAGGCTACTCTTATGAAGCTTGTTACAGAAGGTGTTATGAATGGAAATCTTCCATGGAACTTTGTATTCATTGGTGCTGCTATTACTGTAATCTTTGAAATTTTAGGACTTCCTTCTCTGGCTGTTGCTATTGGTATTTACCTTCCACTTGAATTAACAACTCCAATCTTTATTGGTGGTATTCTTCGTTTGATTATAGAGAAGAAATTCAAATCAGAATCTGGAGAAAGCTCTTCTGGAGTTCTTTTCAGTTCAGGTTTAATTGCTGGTGAAGGTATCATTGGTATTTTATTAGCAATTCTTACCGTTGCTGGAGTTGCAGATAAGATTGATTTGTCACGTTTTATCAATCCTGTAGTTGGTAATATTGGTGCATTAGTTCTCTTTGCAGGTTTAATTGCATTGATGGTAAAATATGCAATCCCAAAGAAATCTGATAAGTAATGAAGAAAGAAAAGAATAAAAATCAGAATCTTCTTGATTTTATACCAATCCATTCTACAAAGTACCGGGTTGAAATAGCAGAGAATGGAGCGGTAACAATTTTCATTGAAAACAAAGGCCTTTTTAATAGAATTGCCCAGAAGTTTTTTAAGAAACCCAGATATTCTCAGGTTCATCTTGAAGAATTTGGTAATTTTATCTGGCCTTTAATTGATGGAAAAAAATCGGTAAAAGAAATAGCTGATTTAGTGCATGAACGTTTTGGAGAGAAGGCAGAGCCTTTATATCCAAGAATTTCAATGTACATAAAAATGTTAAAAAACTATGATTTTATTGATTTTGTAAAAAAAGAAAATTAAGGAGACTTTCTCCATTTGAATATACATTTACATAAGGTATATTAAAAAGTGTAGAGAGTTTATATATATGGCTTCGTCTTGGAGAGAGGACGAGGCCATTTTTTTTACTTTTAACTTTTACACTGAAAGTTTTTCAAAACTACAAAAAATATCAAAAAAAACCGTGAGTTAACTCACGGTTTTGCAAAAAATTTTCTATCCAACTAAAGATTCATTAAGATTTTCTTCTTGAAGTTCAAGATATGCGTAACTATATAAAATTTCTGCAATATTTCTTAAAGGTTTTTTTGATTTTAAACCCATGCTGTATGCAAAATCTACGCTGGCTTTTGTTGCTCGTGGATTCCAAAGTTTTACGCTGTCCAAGTTGATAAAATCACATCGTTCAGAATCTGCAATTGCTTTTATGTGGCGATTCATTTCTGTAATTAATCTATCCTCATTTTCATTTCTTACAGAAATAAGAGCTACTCTGCAATTTTTGTTTGTATTTTTTATTGTTTCCAGCATTGACATATAGTAGTTGTCAAAATCAACAGAACTGTTTTTGAATAAATTTTGATCAGTTTCTCCTATATGAATTAGTATAGCTTCTGGTTCCAAAGGTTGAATATTTTTAGAATAGATGTCTTTAGCATTTTTTACAGAAAGTAATTCTTCACTTCTGTTGTAGATTTTAAAGTCAAACTCAAAAGATTGTGCTAATTCTGCTACAGGAATTTTTTTATCCATAGCACCACCAAACAGTATAACTGCATTTTTTTGTGCAATATTGTTTAATTCTTCGTAATTCATATTTTCCTCCATTTCGTAAATGTTTTTATTCATATATTCTTTTTTTACGGCTAAAAGTTTTTTCTTTGTTTCAGTTTTTTCAGTTTTTTTGTCTAAAGCAACATTTCTGATGTAAACTAAAACATTTGTCATTACAATTGCCAGATTTAGAAAGTAAACTGCAAGTACATAATTAATCTGATGGTTCAAAAATTTTGCAGTAATTCCGGCAACATAGCCTGTAATGATTAAAATAATAAATGCTAAGCTTGTTCCTTTTGCAGTTCGTGCTTTGTAAGCTTTTCTGACATTCAAAGGCCAGGAAAATCCAAAACAAACCAGCATCACAGCTTCAAATAGATGTCCTAATTCCATAATTTATAACTCCTGAAAATTAATTCGCGTTTTTTTTATGGATTCAGATTAACAGAATAAAACAGATGAACAATTTTTTGAAATTATAAAAAATGTTTTTTCAGGTTTTGAAGTTTTTTTTACTTTCAAAAGTATTTAGAAAAGTTTTTTATATGATATATTCCAGATATGGCTATAGTTGACAAAAAAAAATATAAAGGAAATTTAAATTCACTTAGAAAAGAAATCCAGATTACAGAGTTAATTCTGATTATTGCTACTACAATTTTTATGGCTGTTGGTGGAGCGTTTATTAACATAAATACAAATGATAAATTTTACAATCAGGAATTGCAGAATACATCAGAGCTCATAACTAGACTATATAGTTTTATCCGAGATTACAAAAAAGAAGACCTTTGGAAGTATATGGACGATATTGTTTCAAATCTGCCTGAGGTTGATGTTATTTCAATTGTTGATAAAAACAATGTCCGTTTGTATCATACAAATCATTTTTTGATTAATACAATGTATGATGGAACTTTACCAGATTTTTATTCCCATCCAGGCGGGTTCTACACAGAAAATAATATAGGTCCGTCTGGTCCTCAGCGAAGAACCTATAGTGCTGTTTACGATGAAAAAGGAAACTATGATGGTTTTATTCTGACTGTCAGACTTAAAACTTCAATGGTGACTGCGAGTATACGTAGTATGAGTTTATTTATTACAGTCACACTTGCTGCTATTTTAATTGAAATTGCAATATGTGGAACAATCTCTAACAAAATCAAGAAGGAATTTATTGAATTCACAGAAGATTTTGAAGGAACAAAATTTCTGGTTGATTCCATGCGGGCAAATAATCATGATTTTACTAACAAGCTTCATGTTATTTTGGGGTTAATTGAAATTGGAGCTTATGACAGGGCTGTTTCTTACATTGAAAATATTTCGATTATTCAAAGAGAAACCGTTAGTAAAGTCATGAATTCAATAGAAAATCCGTCTTTTGCCGCTTTGTTGATTGGAAAAATTGCCAGAGCATCTGAGTGCAATGTAAAATTTATTTTACAGGATTATATAAAATATAAAACTTCTGATGTGGAGATCCCTTCTGAAGCATTAGTTACAATTACGGGAAATTTAATTGACAATGCCCTTGATGCAATGAATAGTGCTTCAACATTGAATCAGCAGCTTACATTTGGTGTGCTTACAAAGCCTGGAGAGATGCTTATTACTGTCCAGGATACAGGTACGGGAATTTCTGATGAAAATCAGAATAAGATTTTTGAAAATGGATTTTCCACAAAAGGACCTGGACGTGGAGTTGGTCTATATCATACTAAACAACTTGTTGAAGCTTTAGGTGGAACAATTTCTTTTGAAAGTCAAAGTGGAAAAGGGACTTGCTTTATGGTAACTTTAAAAAACAGAGGATAAAATGCAGTATAAAGTTCTTATTGTAGAAGATGATCCAATGGTAGCCATGATAAATGAACAGTACGTGTGTAAAAATAAGAATTTTACAGTTTCTGGTTCATGTAGAAATGGAAACGATGCTTTGTCATTTCTAGAAACTAATCATGTAGATTTAATCGTTCTGGATGTATTTATGCCCTATTTGGACGGAATAGAAACTTTAAAAAAAATACGAGAAAAAAAGATTGATGCTGAAGTTATAATGGTTACTGCAGCAAATGATACTTCTACAGTAGAAGATACAATGCATTTGGGAGTTATAGATTATCTTATCAAGCCTTTTGCATATGAACGTTTTCAAATTGCGCTTGAAAAATTTATTTCAAAAAATACTACGCTGAAACAGAATGTTGTTGTAGATCAGACCTGTATTGATAGAATTATTTCAAATCCTCTAAAAACGCAGGAAAAGGTTTATCCAAAAGGAATCCAAAAGAAAACACTGACAACAATTATGAATTTTTTTAATGAGAACACTGGCTGGGTAAGTGGTGATATGCTGGCAGAAAAATTAGGATTATCCTCAGTAACTATTCGGCATTATCTTTCTTATTTGGTTGAACACCATGAACTTGAGCAAGATATAAATTATGAAACAGGTGGAAGACCTTGTATGTTATATAAATCAAGGTAATAAAATTTTATAAAATCAGTTTAAAAGTAAAAAATTCAAAAATCAGAATTTCTGTGTTACAATTAAAGTTATATTTGATATGGGAAGAAATGTAAAATAAACACTGCTAAATAGTAAGATGTTTATTTATATAAAGTTTGTTTGGCAAATTTTTTATGGGAGTAAAATATGACTTTATTGGAAGAACTTGCAGAAAATGGAGCTGATATATCTGATGGTCTTAACAGACTTATGAATAACGAACAGATTTATATTAAGCTTTTAAAAAAATTACCAGATTCAATTGAAAAACAGGAAGTTCTGAGTTTTATAGAATCTGGGGATATTCCAACCGCCATACAGAATGCCCACACAATTAAAGGTGTTACAGGTAATTTAAGTGTTACTCCACTTTATACGGCTTATACAAAAATTGTTAATCTTCTTAGAGCTGGAAATATTTCTGATGCCAGAAAATTATACGTCGAAACAATTCCTGTTCAGACAAAGCTATTAGATATAATAAGAAAGTATTAAATGTGTTTATTTACGTATACAGATTCCTATGCATTTATTATATTTGTTCTCTTATTATTGAACTTAATCATGATTATAAGATCCAGACGGCTTATTAAAATAGATCAGAGCGAAAACTGGGTTTTAAGATTCTTTTTTATAGGTTCATTTTGTACGGTTATTGATTTAATTTGTTATGAAATAAGCGGGTTTGCACATAAAATTGTTTTTTTTATTTTTGTTTGTCTTTTCCATATCAGCTATACATATTCAATGTTTATTTTGTTTCAGTATCCTGTATTGAATTTATTTCAGCTGAAAAAGAATAGAAACCGAATCAATTTCTATATTGCTCTTCCTGTTGCATTGGTAACTTTATTGTGTATTAGTTCATTTTGGACGGGATGGATTTTTTCAATTAGTGAAGACGGTTTTTACCAGAGAGGCCCTCTTTTTTTCTTATACATAATGATAAATCTTCTTTACGTAATTGGGACTGTACTTACCTATTCGATTTATCTGCTTAGTGAAAACAATAAAGAGTCTATAGAACTTTTACTTTATGCAGGTCCATTAATTGCTGGTTTATTTGTATATGTCCTTAATCCGGGGATTCCTGCTATTTCAGTGGGGCTTACAGTTTCGTTTTTATTGATTTTTATAAATAATCAGGAAAGGGTAATAAAAAAAGGTATAAATCAGTTTCAATTAATTGCGGCACTTGGAAGTGAGTATGAATCTATTCATGTTGCAGATTTAGACAAGCAGATTATTCAGACTCTTAGATATTCTGATGGAATGAAAAGAAACAACTTTATTTATGAAGAATATCCATATACAGAAATGGTAGAGAATATGATTAACACTTTTGTTATTCCAGATTCCAGAAAAGATTTTCTTCAGTTTTTAGATGTAAATGCAATGAAATTGCGAATTGAGCGTGAAGATAGATTTACATACAGATATGCAGTTATTCCAGATGAGTCAAAAAAATGTATGTTTGAAATGCTTTTTGTTACTTATTCAAAAGATACTAATAAACATATTGTTGTTATTGGTACAAAATGCATTGATGACGCCCTCCGAATAGAACGGGAAGAAGGATTATATAATGCAGCTCTTCTTCAACACAGTAAATTTTTCTACGAATTTGATGTTACGGAAGGTTATCTTGACGGAAAGTTTACAAGCAATGCTGGTTATAATCCGTTATATCATCTTTCTATGAAATTTCCTGTAAAATATGATGATTTTAACAGATTTAGAAGTGAACAACTTGGCTTGAAGACTTCTTCTTATGAAGAAGAAAAATATTGGACAAGTGAAGGTCTGCTTGAAGCGTATAAAAATGGAAAAAGATATGTAGAAATTTCCTATCAATCTGAACAGCTTGGTATTTATTGGTTTGCAACAATCATTCTTTCAGAGGACGAAAATAATCATCATATTCATGCTCTATATATATGTAGAGATGTTACAGAAAAAGTAAAAGAGCACGAAGAACAGAATAATAAGATGAAGCTTGCTCTAGAAGAGGCAAAACGGGCAAATGCAGCAAAATCAGATTTCTTGACAAAAATGTCTCATGATATCCGAACTCCATTAAATGGAATTATCGGTATAATGGATATAAATGAAAAGCATAGTGATGATCTGCCATTTGTAAATGAAAACCGTAAAAAAGCACGAATTGCTGCAAATCATCTTCTTTCCCTTATTAATGATATTCTCGATATGAGTAAACTGGAGGATAAAAATCTGGTTTTACCAAATGAACCTTTTAATCTTATAGAAATTTCAAATGAAATCTTCTCTATATGTACTATTTCTGCTCAAGAACATTGTATTACATACAAACATGATGGAGGACAGAATTTAAAATATCCGGATGTATTCGGTAGTCCACTTCACGTAAAACAGATATTTATGAATCTGTGCAATAATGGAATTAAGTATAATAAAAAAGGTGGTACATTATTTTTTGAAACTGAGTTTGTATCGTATGATGGAAGCACTGTTGTATATAATTTTATAGTTCGTGATACAGGTATAGGAATCAGCAAAGAATATATTTCTCATATTTATGAGCCTTTTTCACAAGAGAAAAATGATGCAAGAAGCAGATATCAGGGTACTGGTATGGGTATGGCTATCGTAAAATCCCTTGTGGATAAAATGCATGGCTCTATAAAAATTGAAAGTGAAGTAGGTGTGGGGTCAACTTTTACAATTACATTACCATTTACAGTAAATTTAAATGCGGAGAAAACGATAAAGGAATCTAATAAAAATATTTCCATTAAAAATATGCGTCTGTTAGTTGTAGAGGATAATGAATTAAATATGGAAATTATACAGACGATTCTGGAAGACGAAGGTGCAGTTTTAACTTTGGCTTCAAATGGAAAAGAAGCTTTAGATATATATCAGAATAATGAACCAGGTTCTTTTGATGCTGTTCTGATGGATATTATGATGCCTGTCATGGACGGTTATGAGGCCACTAAGCAAATTCGTAAAAGTAAAAAATCAGATTCCTTAGAAATTCCAATAATTGCTATGACGGCAAATGCTTTTGATGAAGATAAGAAAAAAGCTTTTAACTCAGGAATGAATAAACATATTGTAAAGCCAATCAATGTGACAGAACTGTTAAGGGTACTGCATGAAATAAAAGGAGGTGTAAGATAATGATAATGCAAAGAAAATCATTAAAAAAAGTCATAGGTTCAATCTTTTTTATATTTGTTTCATTTTCCATGTTTGCACAATCTGGAATTGTCAGGCTTGGTATAAATCTGTCGCGAGAAGAAAATAATGGAAGATATTCTGGTTATGAATATGAATATTTTCAGGAAATTGCAAAGTATACAGGCTGGCAATATGGATATATTTACGGCACAAATGACAATTTTGAAGAATTACTTGATTCTGAGGCTGTGGATATAATTATTGACAGCAGCAAAATTTCAAAAAAAGAAAACTTTTTTATAAGTTACGATCCTGTTATTTCCTTTTCATGTTATATTTTCAAGTTTCAAAATGATTCTTCAATATTATTTGATGATTTATCTACACTTAATGGCAAAAAAGTATTGGTTGTAAAGAATTCTATTCCAGAAAGAAAACTTAAGGAATTTAGAGAAAGAAAGCATCTGAATTTTCAGATTATATATTCAGATTCACCAGATACTATTGTAAAGGAATTTGTTTCTGGTAAGAGTGGTGCAGATGCATTATGTGCCCCTGATTATTATGTGCGAGGCTATAAGGGAATTAGTTCTGTTGAGGAAATTGGTGACTATGATTATCATGCCTTACTTTCAAAAAATAATGAAAAACTGCTGGCTGATTTTAACCAGGCTCAAAGAATCATGGGAGATGAAAATCCATATTTTCAGCGTCAGTTAAAAGCTAAATATTTTGAATTTAAGAATCCTGCTATTTTAAGAAAGTCACAGGAAGATGAATGGATAAAAAATCACAATACAATCAATGTTGGTTATCTGGATGACAGCTTTCCATTTTGCTATACAAATAATCTAGGTAAGGTTGATGGTCTATTGCCAAAATATCTGAATGAAATGCTTAATAAATCCAAAATCAGAAATTTAAATATAAAATACATTCCTTTTGAAAATTATTATGAAGCTATAAATGCATTGAAAAATGAAAAAATAGATATTGTTTTTCCGATTTACAGTGATTATTATGAGGCAGAAATTCATAATATGCAGAAAAGCGATAATATTATTGATTTTACAGTTGATCTGATTTTTAAAGGTTCTTATGACAGCAATTACATCGATCATGTTTATGCAAATAAAAATTATCATTTCTATTCAAATTATGCGGAATCTTATTTAAGAAATTATACATATACAGAATATAATGGGTCTCAGAAAATAAGTGAGGTTTTAAATTCTCCAAAGACCGCAGTTATGATTGACAGAATTTCGGCTGATAATCTTTTATCGCAATCAGAATTTAAAAGATATAACAGAATTGAGTTAAGAGAAAAATGTTCACTTGCTTTTGGAGTAAGAAGAAGTGATGTAGTAATGCTTGGATTAATAAATACTGCTATCAACCTGGTAGATAAGAATTATTCATCAAATGTTTTAAATGAAATTACATATAGTGCAAGAAAATTTAGCATGAAAGATTTTATAAATGATAATATGTTTCTCGCATTTTTTATTCTTGTATGCGTTGTAGCTGTAGTTTTATTTATCCTTATTATTTACATAAGAACAATTAATAAAAACAAGGCAAAACTTGAAAAATCAAAGCAGCAGGTTGATGAAGCTCTTCTTATAGCGGAAAATGCAAATAAAGCAAAATCAGTTTTTTTAAGTAATATGAGTCACGATATTCGTACCCCTATGAATGCAATCATTGGTTTTACAAACCTGGCCCAGCATTCTTTAGATGATAAGGAAAAGGCAGAGGATTATCTTTCTAAAATACAGGTTTCCAGTCATTATTTATTGAATCTTATAAATGATATACTTGATATGAGCCGTATTGAAAGTGGAAAACTGCAGCTTGTAGAAAAACATGAAAATCTAATTTTAATTGCAAATGAAATGAAGACAATTTTGCAGAATGATATTGAAAAAAATAATTTTGACTTCACTATTGATACTAGTGCTGTAAAAAATCCAAATGTTGTTTGTGATAAACTGCGTCTGAAACAGATACTTTTAAATATACTGGGGAATTCTATAAAGTTTACTCCTGAAAAAGGAAAAATTTCATTTACAATTTTAGAAACTCCTTCAGAAAATGTGGGAAAAAACATTTACCAGTTTGTTATTGAAGATACTGGAATTGGAATGAGCCAGGAATTTCAGAAAAAGATTTTTGAAGCGTTTGAACGGGAGGCAAATTCTACAATTTCCAGAACTCAGGGAACTGGTTTAGGAATGGCAATTACAAAAAGTCTTGTTGATATGATGCATGGTACTATTGAGATTGAAAGTATAAAATTTGTCGGTTCAAAGTTTACAATAAAGATAGAACTTCCTTTTACAAAGAAGAATCTGGAATATACAGAAAATTTATCTGCAGCAGCAGAATTCCTTGAAAGCAAAATAAAGAAATACATTACCGGAGAAACTGTACTTCTGGTAGAAGATAATGAATTGAATCAGGAAATTGCAAAATCAGTTCTTGAAGGAATGGGATTTTTTGTTGATATTGCGGAAAATGGGGCAATTGCTGTAGAGAAGGTAAAAAACAGTATAAAGGCTAAGAAGTATTTGCTGCTGTTTATGGATATTCAAATGCCTGTTCTGGATGGCTATGAAGCTACAAAACAAATAAGACAGATTGATGATTTGTATGCAAAAAAATTACCAATTATTGCAATGACAGCAAATGCATTTGAAGAAGATAAAAAACTGGCTTTAGAGTGCGGAATGAACAATCATATTTCAAAACCTATTGATGTACTGGAATTGAAAAATGTGATCTTCGAAATTATAAATATAATGCAATTGTAATTAACTGGCGGGATGGAATTTTTTCTGCACTTTTGTAAAGGCATCAATTACACGCTGGTCAAATTTTCCGCATTCTCCGTTAAGAATCATAATTACAGATGTATCATGATCATAAGCCTTTTTATAGCAGCGTTCTGTTGTTAAAGCATCGTATACATCTGCAATGCCGACTACCTGAGCCCAGATAGGAATGTTATTGCCTTCAAGTTTATCTGGATAACCTTTGCCGTCAATTCTTTCATGATGATGTCTTACTATATCACGGCTATATTTGTATAAATTAGGATCCATGATATCTTTCATTTTGGTAAGTTGATTGAAACCTAAAACGGTATGGGTTTTCATCTGTTCAAATTCCTCTGGGGTCAACTTTCCAGGTTTACCTAAAATTGAATCAGGAATAGAATTCTTACCTATATCGTGCAGACAGGCTGCAAAGGAAATAATTTCTATATCCTGTTTCAAATAATGAAATTCCGAACAGTCGTCTGCAAGCTGATCAAGAATAATTTTTGTATATTCACGTACACGTTTTACATGTTCTCCAGACTCTTTGCTCCTGAATTCAACCATGTTTGCCATGATTTCAACTAATCTATAGTTCTGCTGTTTACTTTCTTTGATTTTTTCAGCAACAATTTCTTCAAGATTATTTCTTTGATTAAAAAGTTCCAGTGTATTTTCAATTCGTCGTTTTAGAATCTGAATGTTAAAAGGTTTTGTTACTACATCAACTGCACCATTATTAAAGGCCCTTTGAATTTCACTTGAATCTTCTGTGGCGGTTACTACAAAAACCGGAATTGTATGAATCTGCCTTGTGCGAGTCATGAATTTAAGAACTTCAAAACCGTCTGTATCTGGCATATTCAAGTCTAAAAGAACAGCGTCAATATGTTCATCTGAGCTTAATGCCATAATTGCTTCGTGTCCGTTTTCAGTTAAGATTGAGTTGTATATTCCTGAAAAACCTGTCTGTAATACAACACGGTTTATTTCTTCATCATCTGCAATAAGTAAAGTCTTCATAATCACACCTTCTTTTTTTTACTTGTGTAAGATACAGTTTTCAATCACTTTGAACAATTTGTTTGAATCAAATGGTTTTTCGATAAATCCATTCATTCCAGAATTTAATGCATATTCTCTATTTTCAGTCTGTACGTTGGCTGTAAGGGCAACAATTGGAATGGAACTTTTTGCTTTATTATCTAAGCGCCTTATTAATACTGTAGTTAAAAATCCATCAAGATTAGGCATTTTTAAATCCATTAAAATCAAATCGTAATAATCTTCAGGGTGCTGTTCCAGCATAGCAATGCAAATAATTCCATCTTCTGCAGTATCACAACGTACTCCGGCTGTAGAAAGAATTTCTTTGATAATTTCCCTGTTAATTTCATTATCATCGGCAACCAGAATTCTTCGGCCCTTTAATTTTTTTCGTTCATCATTATCGTCATTACTGGAAGAAAGGTTCTGTATATTTGACAAATCGGCCTTTCTCTGATCCAAAGATAATGTAACTGTAGTTCCAGATCCAAATTGACTGTCAATAATAAAGTTCCCGCCAAGGAATTTTGTAAACTGGTAGGCTGTTACAAGTCCTAGTCCGTTGTATTCGGTTGCCGGTTCAATCTTCTTCTTAGTGAAATTATCCTGAATGCTTTCAAGTTTTGATTCTGTAATACCAATTCCTTTATCTCGGATGATATAGTTGACTTTACAGAATCCATCTTTTTCACAAGGTTCTTCCACTATTTTTATATATATTGAACTTCCATCCTGGGAAAATTTAATAGAATTATCAATAATGCAATTTATGATTTTTAAGATTTTTTCTTCATCACCAATTACAAATTCATTGGTGATATCAGATTTTACATCAATTTTTATATTGTGCTTTGTGCAGTCCTGAGTTCTTGCTTCTGTAGCTTTTGAGATTAAAGCCTCTACGTTATAGATATGTTCTTCTAGTTTTAACTCTTTTCTATCAAGCTTTATTAAATCTGAAATATTATTTACAAGATTTAACATTGAATTTCCAGAGTTATGAATTATCTGAGTATAGTTAACTACGCTTTCAGGATCATCTTTTTGGTCCGCAATTCTTTGAGAATAACCAAGTATTGCATTAAGGGTATTTCGAATTTCCTGCGACATTATGTACAGAAATTTTGATTCATTTCCCTGACTTAAAACTTTATCTTTGTAGCTTGTAAAATGTTTTATTTTCTGGAGTCGCTCTTCGCCAGTAAGATTACGAATGTTTTCAGGGCGTTGAGCAGCAGCTGGAACTACCCAGCTGTTGCCAATTTTCTTTGCCCCTGGAATACGATTATCTTTGCAGTACATCTGTACTTGCCGAAGTGAAATATTCCATTTTTCAGCAACTTCTTTGATAGAAATAAACTCTCTCTCCAATGTCCATCCTCTATCTTTTTTACAGTTTTAGCTTTCGTTTGTTATTACGCGAAATACTTCGTTAACATCATATTATTCCTGCTTATATCTTTTGTCAAATTTAAATTTTGTGTAAAAAGTAAGAAAATCAGTGAAAAATTTACAAAAAATACGAATTTCCAAAAATTTAAATTTACAATTATTTTTTCCGTGTTAGTATACTTTCAAAGGAGATATATTTATGGCCGGAAATATTCAGCAAAGCAAAAAGGCGAAGAAATTCGCGAAATTAAGTGTTCTATTTCAGTTTTTTGTTTACATGATTCCAGTTTTTTTATTTGTTCCATTTGCACAACGATTGAACATTATAAAATATAGCGAGGTAAAATATCTCTTATCAGCTCCAGTTATAGGATATGTGTTGTTTATGACAGTTTTTGCTGGAGTACATGTATTTCTTGTATACAGATTACATAATTTTTATGACGGAAGTGAAGAATCTCAGTCTCGTGTTAACAAAAGCGTTAAGTTCCATTTAACTCTGACTATTATACTGGCAATTTTATTTAATTTATTTATCCCTCTTATTACAGCTTTCAGTCTTGTGAACAGAGGTATACATTTGGAGCATGTAGGCAATGAAAGTCCAGTGCAGCCAATCTTCTTTGCACATTTAGGAATACTGTTTATTTTCTCAGTATTTTTCTACATTCTTTTTGTAAGATTTTATGAATCATCAATTGGTGATATTCCTTATGACAAAAAACAGATGCCTATAGGGCTTTATAGACGTAATATTTTTAGCTCTGTTACTTTAATATTGGGAATGATTCTGGTTATTCTGTCTATTGTTTCTTTGCCTTACAATTATGAAAGTGGAAGATTTGAAATAATCAAAACAATAACTAATGGTGTTATTTTTAGTTTCTTAATTGCTGTTCTAACTCAGCTGGCACTAACTAGCGATATAGTAGATACAATTAAGAAAATCTTTATTTTGTCTGACAGTATTTCTGAACGTAATTATGATATTGAACCTATGATTGTGGAAAATCGAAGTGAGCTTGGTTTAATTGTTCAGAATTTGAACAAGATGAAAGATATTACAAATGGAGTTCTGAAAGATGTTCAGGATTCTGCTAAATTAACAGACGAAAGTTCAAGAAAACGTGTTCAGAATCTAAATAATACAAGTAATGATGTTGAAGCCATTACAAAGGCCATTGAAGAAGTAAAAAATGAGATGCAGAATCAGACTGCAGGTGTAACTCAAGTTCAGGAAAGTGCTAATAGTATTACAAGTGCTATTAATGATTTGAATATTGCAATTGAAGCTCAGGCTAGTGGTGTAACAGAATCTTCTGCAGCAGTAGAAGAAATGGTTGCAAATATAGATTCGGTAACAAAAATCCTGGAAAAGAACTCTGTTTCAGTTCAGCAGCTTACAGTTGCCTGTGATGCTGGTCAGACATCGGTAGAAACAGCTGTAAATACTGCAAAACATGTATTTGAACAGTCTCAGGCAATTATGGATTCTGTAAAAGTTATCAACTCAATAGCTTCGCAGACTAACCTTTTGGCTATGAATGCTGCAATTGAATCGGCACACGCTGGTGAAGCTGGAAAAGGATTTAGTGTTGTTGCTGATGAAATCAGGAAACTTTCTGAACAGTCTTCTGCACAGAGTAAGCATATTGATGAAAATTTAAAGAATCTTTCTGAAGCTTTAAGTAATATTACCAGAGATATTACAAACGTAGATACTCAGTTCCAGAGTATATACCAGCTGTCTCAGACTGTTAAGGAACAGGAAGAAGTAATTTCCAGAGCCATGGAAGAACAGAATTCAGGCAATCAGCAGGTTCTTGAAGCAATGCGCGCTATCAATACAACTACAGTAGATGTAAAAGAAGGTGCCTTACAGATGATGGAAAGTGGTTCTCAAATTGTTCAGGAGATGGTTAATCTTTCTAAAGTTACTTCTTCAGTAAATAATTTCATGACAGAAATAGATGGATATTCACAGACAATCACTGAATCTGTTATGAAAAATATAGAAGGAAATAAAGAGACTGAAGAAAGTCTTAACAAATTGATGGAAGAATTGAATTCTTTCAAATTAGCCGACTCTAATTCTATTTTGTAAAATTTTCAATAAATTCTTATCTTCTTTTGGCTGATAGAAATATAATATATCATTACTTTTATCAGTCGGAGAAGCAGCTTGTTCTGGAATGGTAAAGCAGAATGGGATTCAGGAAATTTATTTTTCGAAAATATAGAAAATCAGTTACAAAAAAACACCAGCTAAATTATTTGTTTTGGGAATGCACCTTACGATGTAATTTGAATTGTCTTCACTGTGGAAGTGATTGTACAAAAGTTTCTGGTATACCAGATATGCCTGTAGTGGATTTTAAAAAAGTTCTGGATAATATAAAACAATCTGGTGAAGTAAAAGATCTGACAGTTTGTATAACTGGAGGAGAACCTCTTATAAGAAATGATCTGGAAGAGGCTGGTAAAGAAATCATAAAACATGGTTACAGATGGGGAATAGTTACAAATGCCATGCTTCTTTCTCCTGAGCGTTTTGTTTCACTTTTAAACGCAGGATTAAGCTCTATAAGTTTTAGTCTTGATGGTTTGGAAAAAAATCATACTTATTTGAGGCAAAATGTAGAATCGTTTAAAAAAACAGAAAACGCTATAGATATGGCTGTTGCTTTTCAAAAAAAACATCCTGGAAAACTTGTGTTTGATGTTATTACTTGTGTTAATCAGAATAATCTTAATGAACTTTCCGAAATTAGGGATTTTCTTATTTCAAAAGGGGTAACTATGTGGAGAATATTTTCAATTTTTCCACAAGGAAGAGGCGCTCAAAATATTGAAAGACTGGCGTTAAGTAAAACTGATTACATAAAGCAGATGGAATTTATAAAAGAAACTCGGAAACTTTATGGTGATAAAATTCATCTTAATTATGCTTGTGAAGGTTATTTAGGAAAATATGAACTTAAAGTGCGGGATTATTTTTTCTTTTGTAGAGGTGGCATAAATATCGGATCTGTATGGTCTGATGGTTCTGTAAGTGCCTGTTTAAGTGTAAGAAGCAAAGATTTGATTCAGGGAAATGTCTATGAGGAAAATTTTATGGACATATGGAATAAAAAGTTTCATAATCAGAGAAATAGAGAGTGGGCAAAAATTGGAAAATGTAAAAAATGTACGCAGTGGAAAAACTGTCTTGGTAATGGACTGCACCTTCATTCAAGTTTGACCGCTGAAGTTGATTTTTGCAATTTTCAGATGCTGAATTAACGATATAAGGATTCTGGTATGAAAAAAATTACATGGAACTGGAAGAAAATTGTAACAATAATTTTAGGCACTTTGGGAATTGGAACTCTTACTTCATGTTATGGTATGCCAATTGGACCAGATGACTATGATTATGAGGATGAACCTGGTACGGAACAAGATTCAGGAGAACAGACTGAAGAAGCCGTAAAATATAATATTTCTGATTTATAATGTCAGGCTGCAAAAATCAGCGTTATGTAGAACGAATTCTTAAAATAGTGATATAATTTTGCAATCGGCTTTATTGGAAACCTTTATGGAAATTGAAAATTTTTTACCTGGAAATGATGAGAAAATTAATCAGCTTTTAAAATTTACAGCAGAAGTGGATAAAATGACCTCAATCAGTAGAAGAACTTTGCTTATAAATAAAAGCCGCAGAGAAAATGATGCAGAACATTCATGGCATATTGCTCTGATGGCCATGCTTTTTAAGGATTATGCTCCTGAAGGTTGTGATGTTTCACGCTCCGTGCAAATGTGCATTGTTCATGATTTGGTGGAGATTTATGCAGGAGACACTTTTGCATACGATGTTAATGCAAATAAAGATAAAGAAGAACGAGAACAAAAGGCAGCTGATAAACTTTTTGGAGAATTATCTTCAGAATTAGGTAAAGAATTTCGTCAGTTGTGGGAAGAATTTGATGCTATGGAAACACCGGAAGCAAAATATGCGGCAGCCATGGATAGATTACAGCCATTTCTTCATAACACTTTAACAGATGGGCATACGTGGAAAGAAGGAAAACCTTCAGTTGAAAATGTAAATAAACGAATTGCACCGGCATTTGAACTTATTCCTGAATTAAAAGACTGGTATGACAAAAATATTCAGCGTGCAGTTGAAAAAGGCTGGTTATAAAACATCGCTGAAAAATAATTTATTATCTGATATCTTCTACTCAAGGGTTAAAAATGGCAGATCAGTTTACTAAATGGGTTTCCTGCTGGAGAGCATACAATAGTTTTTTTATTGGAGATATATTGTTGTTTCTTCCTTTTCCAATTCTTTAATAAGCAGTTCATAATTTTCTTTAACATTTAAAGAATTATCATTATTATAAAGATGCGAAGACCAGATTGTTCCTCCCCTAATATTTCCATCCATTTCTTCCTTAAGATTAGAATAAGATTTATTAACAATACCTGCGGCTTCTGCCCATTGCCACATTTGTTTAAGTGGTGTTATTGAAACCTCTCTAATAGAAGATTTTGAAATATCCAGACCATAATATTCTTTTATAGATTTTTTATTTGCTTCAAATAATTCCTCAATTTGTTTTTTCCGGATCTTATAATCTTCGTCTGATAGAGAAGAGAATTTTTTTGAATCTTCAAGAGATTTAAGACTAGTTTTTTTATTCTCATAAATCCTCTTTGCCTTTTGAATTGGAGAATAAAGTTTAAAAAAATCTGAGATAAATGAATCTGTAAAATTTCCACCATTATAAATTTTTTTGAAAGCCTTTTGGTAAAAGGAAATCACAGTAGCTATACCATTACTTTCGCTAACATTATTGATAATTTTGTAATATTCTACTTTTGCCCGATAATAGTTGTAATAAAAATCCCCTGTATCATCATCTAATTCATCACGGATAAATTCTGCATATTTTTCT
>JALEPQ010000069.1 GCA_022768685.1 Spirochaetia bacterium | reverse complement strand
CTAATTCATCTGCAGACGGTATTTCTTCCGCAGTTTATTACAATGATGAAGTATTATTTTTTAATTCAATTGCAGCAATTACAAATGAAACATTCACAGAAGATGCTACTCATTTCTATTTTGCGGGAAACTCTTCTTCATCAAGTGCAGACTACTATTACGGATATTTATACTATAACAAAACTCCAGGAGAAAAAGACATTACAACAAATAAAACTGCAGCAGGAACTCAGATTTCCAGTCTGGCTTTCTGTTCTGATGCAATTTTAGTTGGTAAAGCAAATTACAGTTCAACCTCATCTTCTTCATCAGGAGGAATTGTAAAATTCCAGGTTTCCAACGGAATTCCTTCAGAGGATTTGGGAACTTTTACAACAAATGCAAATAATCAGCTTTTATCAGCTTATTTTTTACTGGCCTTATTAAACACAGATCCTTCTCAGAGTGAAACTGAAAGTTCAATTTATGCTTCAATGGATTTTTTAGGAACAGGTTCTTCAACCTCAGCTACAGCAAAAAGCAGAGGTTTATGGGCTTATTATCCTGAAAGAGCAAACTGGAACCGGGAATAATTAAATTTGAGAATTGATATTTGATAATGTATAATTAAGAGTCTCCAATGTAAGGGGACTCTTTTTTTTGAGTATACAACTATGGCAGTAGATTTATTTACACAAGCAAAACATGAAACAGAACCACTTGCGGCAAGAATGAGACCCCGCAATCTGGATGAATATATTGGGCAAGACCACATTGTTGGAAAAGGACGCCTTTTACGAAGAGCCATTGCAGCAGATCAATTAACTTCTGTAATTTTCTATGGTCCGCCTGGCAGTGGAAAAACCACTTTGGCACGAGTCATTGCCAACCATACAAAATCAAATTTTATTACATTAAATGCAGTTCTAACAGGAGTTGCTGATATCCGGGACTCCATAAAAAAAGCTGAGGATTTTTTTAACTTATATAGCCGCAGAACAATTTTATTTGTTGATGAAGTTCATCGCTGGAATAAAAGTCAGCAGGATGCACTTTTACCTTGGGTTGAAAATGGTACTATTATCTTAATTGGTGCTACAACAGAAAATCCTTTTTTTGAGGAAAACAAAGCTCTTGTAAGTCGTTCCCGTATTTTCCAGCTAAAACCTCTTACTGAAGCAGATTTACATAAAGCTGCAATGCAGGCAGTTACTGACCTGGAAAGAGGATACGGTCACTGGAAAGTTGAATTTGAAGATGGAGCCCTTGAACATCTTATTGAAACAGCAAATGGAGATGCCAGATCACTTTTAAATGCTCTTGAACTGGCAGTTGAAACATCACCTGAACAATGGAATCCAAAAGGAAATCCACCTGTTCCTTCTTACGGAAGTACAATTTACATTTCAAAAGAAGCAGCAGAAGAATCCATTCAAAAAAAGGTAGTTCTTTATGACAGAGATGGAGATTACCATTATGACATAATTTCTGCCTATATAAAATCTTTAAGAGGCCGGGATCCAGATGCGGCACTTTACTGGCTGGCAAGAATGGTTCGTGCAGGAGAAGATCCTCATTTTATTTTCAGGAGACTTTTAATATCTGCCTGTGAAGATACAGGTCTTGCAGATCCATCTGCTGTTTCTGTAGTAGAATCCTGTGCCCAGGCCTTTGACAGGGTTGGTATGCCGGAAGGAAGATATTTTTTAGCACATGCTACTCTTTATCTTGCCACAGCTCCAAAATCAAACAGTTCAATGGCATTTTTTGACGCCCTTGCAGCAGTTGAAAAGCAAGATGCAGATATTCCAAATCATCTTAAGGACAGCAATAGAGATGCCGAAGGTTTTGGGCATGGATCTGGCTATTTATATCCTCACGCATATAGAGATCACTGGGTTGCACAACAATATCTTCCTGACACATTAACAGGAAGAGTTTTTTATACTCCAAGTACCCAAGGCTATGAAGGCTCAATCAGAAGTGAAGTTCTTTCAAGAAGGGAACTTCAGATTGCTGCAATTCTTGAAAAACAGACCAATGGAGAAGATTTTTCATCAGATTCTCTGGCAACATCACCTGAAACCACAGGTTCAATTAATGTTTTTGCTCCCAATCCTAAACCAAATGATGTACTTGGAAAATCTGAATTTGGTGTAAATCCTATTAGTGAATGGTGGATAAATGAACACTTCAAAAGTGGTGATTCAAAAAAAGATGAAAATCTTACATTCAGTCCTAAAGATGCTGCTAAAGACATTGCATTAAATCGGGCAGACAGATTCTGGCAGCAAAGACTGGATTCCAACAGAGCAGAAATTCTTTTAGGAATAAGAGACACAATGATCTCAATGGCGGATTTAGCCAGACATCACAGAAGTTTAATCTGGAATGCAGATTCAGGGCTTCTTTTGTGGGAAGTTTCCCGTTCCACTCCGGAAGGTGTTACCTGCGGTGTATGTAAAACTGAAAAAGGAAAACAGATTATTGAACAGTACTCCAGGACATTAAGTGATCTTGACCGGCCAATTCTTCAATTAAGAGGAAATTCCTCAGGTGGTGCAGGAGATTTTCTTTTACCAAGAGATTTTTATAATATTCTGATAAAATTCCAATATAGTGGAACTATTTTTGACAGAATTTTCTTTGTGGATCCTTTTATAAACGAAACTTCAATAATTGCTCTGGCTGATTCATTAAAATCTGTGTTAAATCCACAGAGTCCTACAGATTATGTCAGTGATACTGCCACAGAAAACAGTGCAGACGAAGAAAAATTTGATTATGAATGTCCACTTGCAAAAGGTTTTAAGGTTATAATTTCGCAAAAAATTCCTTGTCATGGACAAAGAATAAGTAAACTTATAAAAGAACAGATTCTCACTCCAGAACTACTAGATCAGTACAGAGAAATTTTAAGTAAAATGGATGATGCTGAACAGGAATTTTTTGGAGACAGTGACAATCCTCTCTTTACATGGGACGGAATTTTTATTGCCAACAGTTTCAGAAAAAATGGATTTAAGGTAAAAACTGGCTCCCAAGAAATTAATGAAAAACGCAGAATTACCAGAACTGATATTATGAAGTGGTTTAATTCTGAAACATCAGCATACGGAAAAAAAATGCTGGATGCGGTAGGAAGTTCTGATTTACAAAAAGTTGTAAATCTTCTTGAGGCATCCTGTGAAAAAACAATTTTTAACTGGAAATCAGAAACCGCGTTCCTCACAATAGAACTTTAATTTTTCGCCGCTAACAGGATGATAAAACTCTATTTCAAAGCAATGAAGCATCAGTCTTTGAGACGGGGTTTTATTTCCGTAAAGAGAATCTCCAATTATGGGCAATCCAAATCCATGCACATCAGACGAAACCAGCCTCAATTGATGAGTTCTGCCTGTTAATGGGGAATAAATCATCTTTGTAACTTTTTTTATTTCTCTGGTATCAGGATTTACATAATTTACAGCGCCTGCATTTTCCCAAAGTGTAATGCCGTTTTTTCCATTTACTTCATCATAAATCTGATAAGGTCTATTATCTGGATCAAGACGAAATTTTAATTGGATGCAACCGTTTTTTTCACCATTTTTTGGAACTGCATTTCCTGAAGCCTTTTCTACAATACCGTCCAGTAAAGCTGCATATTTTTTTTGAACTTTACCTTCAGCAAACTGCATATTCAGATTTCTATGTGCCTCTTTTGTAAGTGCCATTACAAGAATTCCTGAAGTTTCCATATCAAGCCTGTGTACAGAAGGCTGTTCTATACATTGAGGATAAAGTTTCTTTAAGCGGGAAACAGCACAATCCTGTTTTTCTTCCCCTTTTCCAGGAACGGATAATAGACCACTTTGTTTGTTTATTACAACAATGGCAGAATCTCTATAAAGAATTTCAAGTCCAAGTATAGAAGGCAGAATATAACCGCAACGTTCATCACAAGGAGCATAAGATTCACCATTAGTCTTATTTTTTGTATCTTTACCAAAGAAAACTTCATCCATGCTTATAATCTGTAAATCATTTCTAAAAGCATAGTTCAATAATTTTGGGGCGCAACAATCTCCTGTACCAGCAGGCGGTAAATTACCATTATGTTTTTCTATAATCTTATTCAAAGAAATCTTTTTTCCATCAAATCTATAAAAATCATATAATGAAAAAACGTTTTTTAATGATTCATCAGTAAGCTTTGTACGGATATTTTTTAATTTTGATTTTTCAATTTTATCTTCACAGGAATTTATTATATCTGTTAATCTATGAATTTCCCTGTCATTTTTTTCAAGTGCCACGTTTATTTGTTCAGATTCTACAACTGCATCAACAACAATATGGACAATTCCTTTTGATATCCAGATGTTTTCTTTGTTTTTAGTTTCCAGCTTTCTGGCTATTCCACTAACAGCATGCAAAACAATTCTTCGCTGTTCAATTTTATTCCAGCAGACAAGAGTGCCAATCATCAAGCCACTACCAGAACGTTCCTGACTAACTTGAGAAATTTGTTCTAAAATAAAATTGCCCGTTTCTATACCTGAAATAATTTCCAAAGTATAGTGACGGGCCAATTCCTGATTAAAAGGTGGAAACATTAAAAATTAGTGCCAGTTCCTCTGTTCAACTTTTCCATCTTCAGTACCAACAAATACAATTGGTTTGTTTTTACTGAAAAGACCATTTTCTACAACACCAACAATGCCGTTAATTTTATCTTCCATTTCTGCTACATTAATTGGATTTTCCCATGTACAGTCAAGAATTTGATTTCCATTATCAGTAATTACAGGACCACATTTTCTTACACCTTCACGAAGTACACATTTAGCTCCAAGTTCATTAAGAGCCTGTGTAACGGAAATTCTAGCTTCACCAATAATTTCTACAGGAACAGGAAATTTTGTACCAATAGTTTCTACAGCTTTAGTAGAATCTGCAACTACAACAAAGATTTTTGAATTATATTCAACCAGCTTTTCCCGGACATGAGCTGCACCACCGCCTTTAATACAGAAGCAATCTGGAGTAACTTCATCAGCACCATCAATTGCAAGATCAAGTTTTCCGCCGATTATTTTGTCATTTAATGAATAAACTGGAATTCCATAATCCTGACAAGCATTCTGTGTCTGAAAACTTGTAACTACAGCTTTTATGTCAGTTAATTCGCCGCTAGCAATATGCTCTGCAAGTCTTTTTACTGCTGGCATTGCTGTTGAGCCTGTACCAAGTCCAATTTTCATACCACTGAAAATCTTTCCTTCCTTAATCAAGGTATCAATTGCAGTATTCGCAACTAAAGTCTTCTGTTCTGACTGTGTCATTTGTACACCTTCTCTGTTTAATTATAATCTTGACCTGTAAACAATTTAAACTGTTCATAGGTCTGATATTCCAGCATTTTATATCCATTACAGGTCTTACACCCTGCAATAGCAGCTCTTTTCATAACAGGAGTAATAGATGGCGTATAAATTACATCAAAAACCATCTCATTTCCTCTGAAATTATAGAAACTGATAGGATCATTTTCTGAAGTTGCAGGACCTGTTGCATTCATTCCAACTGTAGTTGTCTGAATAATTAAAGTTGAATATTCATCAAGTTTTGCAACATAATTTGCATTCAAAGGACAATAATCAAAACCATATCTATCTGCAAGCTGCTGTCCATTTTCTACAGAACGATTAAAAATACAAACCCTTGCACCATGTTGTTTCAACACATAAGCAGCAGCTTTTGCGGTCCCACCTGCACCTATAATGGCAACTTTCTGACGTCTTAATCGTAAAGGACCTGTAAATTCCAGCAAGGATTTTTCAAATGCAATGCATTCTGTATTATATCCGAACCATCGATCATAACGTCTGATTAAAGTATCACATGCACCAATCTGCATAACCTCAGGAGACTGATCCTGAACATAAAACAAAACAGATTCCTTGAAGGGAACTGAAATAGAAAGCCCCTTAAAATTTGTCTGCTCAGCAAAATTTAAAGCTTCAGAAATTAACTCAGAACGGATTGGAACAAAAACAGAATTAATTTCATTTTTATTAAAACCAGAGTTTATTAAAGTTGGACTTGCTGGTTTTTTCATAGGCCAACCACAAATTCCGTAAAGCTGGGTATTCTTAGTCAACTTTCTGAAATTATACATATTAAGCAGCGTATATGGATCCAACTGCCCTCTTTCACCTTCTTCCGGAATTTTATCTTCTGGTGAAACATACGTAAGATAAGAATTTGTAAAAGTTGCAAGAATTCTTGAGGGCTGTCCCTCTGGACCAATTGTCTGAAGAATATGATCATACTGAGTCATCATCTGACCTTCATTAAAAACATTTACCAGATCAGAAAGTGACTTTGGTTGAAAACAGATTTTAGGGATTTCATAGCCTGTTTTGCGCATGGATTCGCAGCGGGCTTTTAAATTTCTTACAGGACCTTTTAAATTATGATAGCTTCTGATAATGCGCACACCAAATGCCATGGCCGCATCCTGCATACTTGGAATATGATAATCATCTTCAAAATCTACATAAGCAAAGTTTTTTGATTTATCAGGATTTGCAAAAGCCAATGCACGACCAAACAACTGAGTTCTTGAAAATTCTCCTCCGCTGAAAAGACCACCATCTATAGTCCTACGAATTGTAAGAATACAAGGCTGCATGATCATTGAAGGAAATTTTCTTACATGAAGCTGTTCTTCTTCATTAAGATAATCTACGCGCAGTTCAACAACATCCACCAGCTTTTCATATTTTTTTGCCAGTTGAACATCTTCTTCAAGAGTTTTACCTGTTAAAATTAAACAAATAAGAGGTTGAACCATATATAAGCCTTTTGCTAGTTTACAATCTTCTTTGCTACAACTTTATCTACAACAGTAAGTGTTAAAGTTGTTCCCTGAGGTACAGCATAAGGTATTGTAACATTTCCACCAGGATGAACAAAAGAAATTACTGTATAAGCATCACCTTCAAGAGGAACTGCTTCAAGCTTCATGTTTACTGGATAAGGATATAAAGACACATTTTCTTTAAAGATTCCATATACGTTACCTTCATGAACTCCAGCAGGAAGAGCCATTTCAACTTCAACACGAGAATAGTTTGGAACAAATTCACTATCAAAAGTCTGCTGATTTACAACAGTACCAGATTTTTCTCCTTCCAAAGCTATATGTGAAGAAATATCAAATACAATCCTAGATCTTGAAATTGTCATAAGCATATCATTTACAGACTGCCCCATAACTTTTGGAGCTCTTGTATTTTCATAATTTGGACCACGAGAAACAATAAGCTGAACTGTAACAGGTTCGGAAATATCAGTTCCAGCAGGAGGATCCTGTTCAAGTACAGTTCCTGGAGCAGCTGTATTTGGTACATATTCAGGTTCTGCAAGAACAATTAAAGGTCTTGTATGACCTGCAAAAATTGTCTGAAGATTAAGTTGAACTTCATCAAAATTCTTACCAACATAATCACCAACAGCATCAATTACAACACCACGGCTGACTACAAGATTTACTCTGGAATAACCTTTTACGATTGCTCCAGACTGAGGATCCTGAGATAGAATTTTTCCTTCATCATCAGGACTGTCTGAATATCTCAAATTAATTTTTGGATACAGTTCCTTTACCTGCATTTCAAGCAGAGCTTCTTCAAGAGGTTTTCCTACAACATTTGGAACAAGGACTTTTTCAGGTCCCTTTGAGTTAACTAAAAATACTGTAAAAGTAATAAGCCCCATTAAAATTAGAGCAAAAACAAATGTAAAAATTAAAGCAGGAATATTTGATTGAAGTTTATCATACAATTCTTCAAATTTTATTCCGAACTTAAAAGGTTTTCTTACTTTTTTCTGTTTAGTTTCGTTTTCTGTATCCATATAAAATATCCTATTTAATTAAATCTATTCCAATATTGTACCAGCAAAATCTCTGGCACCATTCATAAAATCTTTATAATTCATTGGCTTTTTTCCCTGCCGTTGAAGTTCAAGGACATTTAAAAAACCATCTCCAGTTTTTACATGAATTCCCATTTTAGGATGACATACACAAACTGTTCCATTTTTTGCGTCACCATAATCTTTAGAAAGCAGATTATAGATTTCAGAGCCTTCTGGCACTGTTTTTGCGTTTAAAATCTTCAATGGGAGATTTTTTTCTACACACCAGCAAGAAGGATCTGGAAAGTAAGCTCTAACTTTTGCAGCAATTTCAGCAGCAGATTCATTCCAGTTAATCTTACCATCTTCTTTTGTAATGATTCCAGTATAACTTGGTTCTCCAGTTTGAGGAGTGCCTTCTGGAAGTTTTCCATTTTTTGAAGTTTCCTTCAAAATTTCACAGATTAACTTTGCACCAGTCTGAGCACTTTCCAGCAATAGAGATTGTCCATTATCTTCTTCGGAAATAACTCTATATTCTTTTTTTAATATATCCCCTTCATCCATAGCAAGTCCCAGTTTCTGTATGGCTATGGCCATCTGTTCATCTTGATTTTTTATGGCAGTCTGAACTGGTGTACAACCTCTGTAACGAGGTAAATCTGACGGATGCAGATTAATTCCACCACAAGGAAAGAGAGCAAGAAATTTTGGTCCAAAAATATGACCATAAGCAAAACACACAAGAAGATCAGCTTTTAACGGAGAAACTGATTCTCTTGCTGCAGCATCCAGATGTTCAGGTTCAAATACAGGAAGATTTTTTTCCCTGGCAAAAATTCCAACTGGAGTTGGAATCAATTCTTTGTGACGACCTTTTGCGGTAGGAGGATTAGTCAAAACTCCTGCAATTTCAAAATCATATTTTTCCTGATTTTCAAAGAGAATCTGCAATGTTTTTTCAGCAGCTTCAGGACTGCCTGCATATAAAATCTTTAAACTCAAAATTAAATTCCTGATTTTTATAAAAACTATTATTTATTCTTTGCTTTTTTAGCTTCTTTTGCAGCAATTTTAGCAGCGATTTTCGCCTGTCTGGCAGCTTTTTCTTTTGCTTTTTCAGCAGCTCGTTCTGCACGTTTTTTAAACTGAGCTTCTGTTTTTTCAGCAAAAGACTTATCTCCACGGTCAATAAATACAATTCCTTCAAGGTGATCATATTCATGCTGAATAATTCTTGCCAGAAGACCGTCTGCTTCCAGAGTAAAAGGTTTTCCTTTTTCATTTAATGCCTGCACTGTAACACGAACAGGTCTTCTAATTGTTTCATATACCTGAGGAATACTTAAACAACCTTCATCATAATCACCCAATTCTTCAGAAGTCTTTATGATCTGAGGATTAATGAATACACGGCGAACATCATCATCGGCAATTACAACAAACATACGAAGATTTTTATTAATCTGAGGACATGCAAGACCTACACCATCAGCTTCAATCATTGTTTCAAACATATCTTCAGCAAGCTGTCTGATTTCATCATTTACTTCAGCTACAGGCTGTGCTTTTTCTCGTAATATTTCTTCACCAAGTTTTGTAATTTCTAACAACATATATATTTCCTACCAAGTTATTTCTTTTCAATTCTGATTCTTGCAGCTCTTGCATGACCAGCTAAACCTTCTGCATCACCAAGATATCCGGCTGCGGCTGCACTCATAAATATTCCGTTTTTAGATTCATCCACCCGTAAAGTAGTAACTGTCTTAAGGAACATTCTTACACTTAATCCACCAGTAAACTTTGCAGAACCAGAAGTTGGCAATGTATGATTTAATCCTGCAGAATAATCACCAAAAACTTCAGCTGAATAATGCCCAATAAATAAAGAGCCATAATTGTGAACAAGATTCTGTACTTTATCACGTTCACTTCCAATTGCCATAGCCAGTTCCAGATGTTCAGGAGCCTTTTTATTTGCAACTTCAGCTGCCTGTTCAAGAGATTCTACAATAATAATTCTTCCAAAATCATCTACACTCTTACGGGCAGTTTCTTTTGTTGTTAATGTATCAAGTTGAATTTCAATTTCTTCAGCTACTTTATTTGCAAGATTTTCACTTGTAGTTACAAGTATTGGCTGGGCAACAACATCGTGTTCTGCCTGAGCAAGCAGATCTGCTGCAACCCATGAAGGATTAGCAGAATCATCTGCAATTACAAGAACCTCAGTTGGACCTGCAATCATATCAATTCCTACTGTTCCGTAAACTTCTTTTTTGGCACTGGCTACATATTTATTACCTGGACCAACAATTACATCTACTTTTGGAATAGAAGGAGTTCCATAAGCCATAGCCCCAATTGCCTGTGAACCGCCTACTGCGTAAAGATGATTTACACCGCAAATATATGCAGCGGCCATAATTCCTTCATCGGCATAAGGTTTTCCACCCACATAAGCTTTTCCAGGAATTCCAGCACCCTGTTTTCCAGCTTCAACTTTATCTGCCGGGTGAACTCTTGGAGGTGTACACAAAATAACATCCTTTACACCGGCAGCTATGGCTGGAGTAACAGTCATAATTACTGTAGAAACTAGCGGAAAACGCCCTGCAGGAACATAACATCCAGCTCTATCTACTGGTATAGTCTTCTGTCCTGTAAAAATACCAGGCTCAAGTTCATCTTCAAAGTCAGTAAAAGACTCACGCTGTTTTTTTGCAAATTTCAAAGCCAGGTCATGAGAATAAACAATGGCATCATAAACTTCACGTTTTTCGATTTTTAACTTTTCAGCCGCAGCTTTTAATTCTTCCTGAGGCACTTCAAATTCAGCAGGAACAGAAACATCAAATTTCTGACCATAAATACGAAGTGCTGCATCACCTTTCTTCTGAACTTCTTCAAGAACAGATTTTACAACATCATTAGAATCACCAAAACTTCTGCCCTTAAAAAAATCGTCTTCTACATTTTTATAATTTTGAATCTTTATCATAACAAATCCTTATTCAGATATTCGGATTAAATCCGAAGATGATACCTTTAAAACTTAATCAGTTAAAACAGTCTCATTATTTAGAAAATTACTTTTCTTTATGTCTTCTATCCAGTTCATCGTAAACATCTTTCCAGGAAACACCTTCCTTGTACATAAGAACATTTACAAAATATAATAAATCTGCAGCTTCCCAGATAACTTCTTCCTTTCCGTCTGCTTCACAAAGTTCTTCAGCTTCTTCTTCAACCTTTTCACGAACACGTTTATCATCCAGGGTTGCTGTATATGAACCAGGTTTTGGATTCGCAAAACGGTCTGCAATTACATTATACAAACGTCCCATTGAAGATGGTTCTCCTGGATCTGTAGTAAAACAAGTCCATGATCCGGTATGACAGGCAGGACCTGCAGGAAGTACTGTTGCAAGAATACAATCCCTGTCACAATCTGCACGCATTTTTACCAGCTGAAGGAAATTTCCGCTAGTTTCACCCTTTGTCCAAAGTTCATTTCGAGAACGGCTCCAGAAAGTCAGTTTTCCGCAATCAAAAGATTTAGCAACCGCTTCAGAATTAGTATATCCCTGCATTAAAACATCTCCATTTACACTTTGTGCAATTACAGGAATTAAAGGAGATTTTTCAAAATCAAGACAACTTATAAATGCATCTTTTAAATTTACCTTATTTGTATATAAAGCCATACCAAGCTGAACATCACAATGGAGTTTTTCAAGTTCTGCAATTTCTTCAACACTGGAAACACCACCGGCAACAACAACACGACAATGTACTGCACTTCTAAGTTCACGAACATAATCCATGTTAGTACCCTGCATACAGCCTTCTTTTTCAACGCAAGTAAATAACAGCTCAGAACAGAATTTTTCAGCCTGTTTTGCACCTTCTACCAATGGAATATCTACAGTTTCAGTCCAGCCTTTTACTGCAATTTTTCCATTCAGGGCATCAACAGAAATTATAATTCTGTCTTTTCCAATGGCAGCAGCAAGTTCATTTAAAAAATCTTCATTTAAAACAGATTCACCTTCCGCAGGATTTGATTTCCATGCAGCAGAACCAATGATTACTTTTTCTGCACCAAGGCTGATTAATTCACGAGCACGTTTTACAGTTCTGATTCCACCACCTGTTCGTACATTACCCTTATGAAGAAGGCTTTTTAATAAAGGTGTATTAACTGTATTTCCTTTTGCATCAACATTACCTAATGCAGCATCCAGATCAATTACAGCAACTTCGCCATACATGTTAAACTGTGAAATTAATGAGTCAGCATCATCACGCTGAAGCATCAATTCTTTTCCATTTTTTAACTGAACTACATGTCCATTTTTTAAATCAATAGAAGATATTACCATAGAAGAGATTTTATCAAATTTACACGTTAAGAAAAAGGGGGTGATTTTTTTCAGAATAACAACTCATTTTTCTGAGTTAAAAAAAACGAGCAGTCACTAAAGGAGATGAAAAATGACTGCTCTGTTTAAAAAACATTGGAGGTTGTTTGCGTATGCATAAGATATAACAAAAAATAAAAAAAATAGTTACACTTTTTTGTTAAAAAATTTGTATTTTACTTTTTAATCTCTTATGGAATCAATATTAGCCTTTCCACCAGGTACATGTGCAAGGCGCCCGGCCAGAGGCGCCGGTGTTTTATAGCAAACCGTTAAAAAAAATTGCACGGGGCAATTTTTTAGTTTTACCTAATTTCTAATGCTGTCTATATTAGCCTTTCCACCTGGAACAAAAGGAAGAACATCTTCTTCACAGCCAACACTTACCCTTACAAAGCAAGGTTTATCGGCCCTGTTTGTATCAAAGGCTGTTTTGTACCATTCTTTATCTGTATCTGCATCAACAGTTTTAATTCCAAAACCCGTGGCAATTGCAAGTAAATCAGGTTCTTTACCAAATACAGAAGCACTATAGTTTTTATCAAAAAGATATTTCTGCTGCTGATAAACCATACCTAAAGTTCCATTCTGGAATACAATAACAGTTACAGGAAGATTGTTTTCTGC
>JALEPQ010000056.1 GCA_022768685.1 Spirochaetia bacterium | reverse complement strand
CCAGATTATGTAAATAAGGCTCGTGAAGAAGGTTTGAAAGGTGACCTGGTAAAGAGACCAAACATTGCTAAGATTTTAGCAAGAGATATTATTGGAAAATAAAAAAGGTAATTATAAAAATAATAACCTGTAAGGTTATGTTTAAATCCACAGAATAGTCTTTCTGTGGATTTTTTTATCTGGTCTTACTTTTTATATAGAAATTATGATATTCTGTTAAGACCAGAGTAAAATATGATTACAATTGATTTTGAAAAAAAAGGTAATTTATCCCTTACGGACTTTCTGTTTGAATCAATCAAAAATCTGATTTCAGAAAATAAACTTAAAAATCAGGAAAAACTGCCGTCTAAAAGAGCATTAGCTTCTCATTTGGGCATAAGTGTTATAACCGTACAGAATGCGTATTTAAGATTGATAGATGAAGGCTATATTTACTCTATTGAAAAAAAAGGCTTTTTTGTATCAGATTTTGCAAGTCAGTTTCATAAATCTGTGGAAAAGAAATCGGAAATAAATTATTCAGTTCCAGAATCAAAAAAATATTTTACGGATTTTGCAAGTAATTCAACCAGTCTTGAAAAATTCCCGTTTACACTCTGGTCTCACACAATGCGGCAGGTTTTAAATGGTCAAAACGAAAATCTTCTAAAGCGAACAAACGTTTTTGGTTCACTGGAATTAAGAAAGGCAATCTGTAAATATTTAAGTGATTTTAGAAATCTGGAAGTAAATGAAAATCAGATAATAATTGGTGCTGGAACAGAATCTCTTTATTCCATGCTGGTTCAGTTTTTAGGAAGAAATCAGAGGATTGCAGTTGAAAATCCTGGTTATCATAAAGCTTATGAAATTTTCCGCTTAAATGGATTGGAATGTTTTCCTGTAGACATAGATGAAAAAGGAATTATAGTTTCAGAACTGGAAAAGATTAATGCAAATGTAGTTCACGTTTCTCCATCACATCATTTTCCCACAGGGATAATTACAGATTTTAAACGTCGTTCAGAATTACTTGATTGGGCAAAAAAATCAGAGGATCGATTTATTATAGAAGATGATTATGATTCAGAATTCCGCTTTGCAGGAAAACCTCTTCCAATTTTACAGAGCATAGATAATTTTGGAAAAGTTGTTTATATCAATACATTTTCTAAAACCCTTTCCCCTTCGTTCAGAATCAGTTATATGGTTTTACCAGAAAGATTAGTAGAAGCTTTTGCACAAAAACTTGGATTCTATTCATGTCAGGTTTCTTCATTTGAACAGCTTACCCTGGCAAAATTTATAGAAGATGGATTTTATGAAAAACATATAAACAAGATGAAAAATTATTATAGGAGCCTTCGTAATAATCTTATTACAGCCCTCAAAAAAACAGAATTGTCAAAAATTGCAGAAATAAAAGAAGAAACTGCAGGACTTCACTTTCTGCTTGCTATAAAAAGTGATTTTGAGGAAAAAACTCTTCAACAACGGTTCAGAAACTGTGGAATAAATATCTCATTGCTAAGTGATTATTATTATGACAAAGGGGACAGACCCCTTGAAAAAGGGGACAGACCCCTCACCGTTCAAAGTTCACTTGCAGGTGGGGACAGACCCCTGGAGAAAATTTCCACCTTTGTTATCAATTATTCTGGAATTGAAAATAGTAAAATTTCAGAAACCGTAAAAAGAATGTGTCTGGCAGTTTTTGAAAAATAAATTTGCATCATGCTAAAAAAATAGCAGTATTCAGCGATTGTTAATGCAAATTTCATAGAATTCTAGTAAAATACAATTTATGAGTAAAAAAATATTTCTAACAGTTTTATTTTTATCGATTTTGTCTTCTGTGACTTTTGCAAAATCAAAACAGATTCCGCTGAATGCAGAGTGGAAATACCATGCAGGTGATAATCATGCATGGAGTTCTCCTGATTTTAATACTTCTTCATGGCAAAGTATAAAACTGCCTGGAGTTGTAAACGGTGATGAAAATAAGTTTTTCTGGTTGACTACCACTGTAAATGTGCCTTTAGAATTTAGGAATGCAGATGAATTGTTTCTTGAATTTGGTGGAACAACTGCATCTTACGAAATTTATGCAGGCGGGCTTATTGTTGGCCGTCATGGAACAATTGAACCTAAAGCTACACTTTGTCGTGTAGAAAATGCAATTGCATCTGTTCCAGGAAGTGCTGTAAAGGATGGCAAACTTACTATAACAATTCGTGGAAAGTGTAATGCTGACGTAGCAGTTTTTGAGCCATTTTATTTTATAAACAAAGACCGTTACATTACCTTAAAAACTTACCACCCATTCTTAAATTCTACAGTCTATTATATGATGGCTGCAATTTGTTTCTTCCTGGGACTCTACTTTTTGTTACAGATTCTGGCAGACAGAAAAGACAAATCAAATCTTTCATTCTGTATTACACTCATTACAGTTGCAATCTATTTTTATGTAATGGCATCTCCAACTATACTTTTACCATTTATAATTCAACTTGGAATTTCAAGACTTTGTCTTTTGATAAGTATCTGTTTTCTTGTGCTTTTTTTACGAGAATTTTTCAAATTGAAAAATAAGATTACAATGTATGTTGCTTCTGGTTTAATGGGAATTTTTACAATCCTTTATGTAATCAGTTTTAAGAGCCTTCTTTTCCAGGATACAGTATTTACTCTGTCACTTATCCCAATATTTTCAGGAATCATTTATATTTACATAATTCTTGCCAAAGCAAAAAAGGCAAAAAAAGATTATGCCGGTATTATGTTGATTGGTATTTCTTTTGGTATGCTTTTTGGAATTCATGATATTGTTTATCAGATAATCAATGTAACTCCTTTTGCCTGGTTGCAGGGGTTTGCATTCTTCTTTATTGACCTTACAATGTTTGTTGTAGTATCAATTGATACAATTCACAATAAAGTAAAAATTGGAAATCTTATAGCTTCAACAACCGAACAGAAAGAGCGGCTTGATGAAATCATAAAAAATGCAGTTGAACTTTCCAAAGAAACAATAGAAGTTGCTCAGTTCTTAAATGATTCTGTAGTTCGCGTTGCAAATGCTGCAGATGAATCAGTTGAAAAAGCAAATGAAATTGGAGATTTTATTAATCTTCAGAATAAATCAGTAGAAAATACTTCTGATGCAGTTGCTAATCTTGTAAATTCTGTTGAAAATATTAAAGGTGAAGTTCAGAATGAAACTGAAGTTGTAGAAACTGCTGTGGCAGAAACTCGCAATATGGTAGAAGGTGTAAATCAGGTTGCAGCTGGTATTGAGAATGCGGCAAATTTTGCATCATCACTTGGAGAACTTACAGAAAAAACAAGTGAAAATGTTCATAAATTAGTAAACATTATGGATTCTATAAAGGAGTCTTCTACAGAGATTGTGAACATTGCACAGGTTGTATCCAGTTTTTCTCAAAAGACAAACATGCTTGCTATGAATGCATCAATTGAAGCTGCCCATTCTGGTGCGGCAGGTGCTGGTTTTGCAGTAATTGCCCATGAAATTAAAAATCTTGCAGCCTCAAGTGCAGTTCAGGTAGATAAGATTAATGATATTGTAAGTACAATTGAACGTAATATTTCAGAAGGTTTGAATTTCAGTATTAATGTAAATGATGCGTTAAAGACAGTTTCAAAAGAAGCAAAGGGGACATCAGAACATGTAAATGAATCTGCTCGCAGTCTTGAAGTTCAGCGACTTGCAGGCACAAGAATTACAAGTGCTTCGGCTGCAATGTCTGAATCAGCTTTACGTGTAAAAGCGGAAACTTCCCAGCAGTATACATATTCTCAGCAGGTATCAGCAAATATGATGGAACTTGCAGATTATTCTTCAAAAGCGGCATCTGCAGTTAAAGATATTATGAACAGAAACAAAGAACTTTCTGGTCAGACTTCAGCTTTACAGGATCTGGCAAAGCGAGCCAAAGAAGCCGCAGAAAAAATGAATGAACTCATCAATAGTTAATGTTTTCCATTTTAATTGCAAATTTATTCATAAAACGGCATAATAACTGCATATTTATTCATTTTTTATTTGAGGTCGAAATATGAAAAAAATGATTGTAAACAACTATGGAAGCTTTGACGTAACTTTTGTAAAAGGCAATGGATCTACAATGTGGGATAAAAATGGAAAAAAATACATTGATTTCATTGCAGGAATTGGTGTTAATTGTGTTGGTCATAATTACAAGCCTTTAGTAAAAGCAGTTTCCCGTCAGGCAAAAAAACAGATTCATATTTCTAACTATTTCTTTTCTGATATTGGACTTGAATTTGCAGAAAAGCTGTTAAAAACAACAGGATTTGAACATGGATATTTTGGTAATTCAGGTGCTGAAGCAAATGAAGCTGCCATCAAACTTGCAAGAAAATATGGTCAGTTAAATGGTGGAGATAAGCGTAAAACAATTGTAACTTTGGAATCTTCTTTCCACGGTAGAACTCTGGCAACATTAACAGCTACTGGTCAGGATAAATTCCATCCGGATTGTTTTGCACCTTATCCAGAAGGATTCAAGACTATTAAAGCAAATGATTTTGATTCTTTAAAAAATGCCTTTGATGATACAACTGCAGCTTTATTTATGGAATGCATTCAGGGAGAAGGAGGTGTAAATCTTCTTAATCCTGAATGGGCAAAAGCTGCAGCAGATGCTGCCCGTGCTGCTGGTGCAATAGTAATGTGTGATGAAGTTCAGACAGGTATTGGTCGTACAGGAACTTTCCTTGCTTCAGATTGGCTTGGAATAAATCCAGAAGTTGTTACATTGGCAAAAGGTATTGCTGGCGGTGTTCCAATGGGAGCATGTCTATTCCGTGGAAAAGCAGACGAATTATTTGCTGCAGGTGATCATCAGTCCACTTTTGCAGGAAATCCTCTTGCCTGTGCAGCAGGAAACGTTGTTGTAGATACAGTTTCTGATCCTGCTTTCCTGGACAGAGTAAATCATGCAGGTGATTACATTCGTGGAAAAATTGCCAGCTGGAATCTTCCTATTGTAAAAGATGTACGTGGAAAAGGTCTTATGATTGGAACTCAAATTGATTCAAGCGTAAAACCTTTTGATATTGAAGTAAAATGTCTGGAAAAAGGACTTTGTACAACTACAGCTGGTACAGATGTCGTTCGTTTCCTTCCACCATTAACAATTTCAGATAAAGAAATAGAAGAAGGTCTTGCAATCTATAAATCTGTTTTGGAATCATTTTGTAAGTAATTACAATTGACATTTTCCAGATAATTTTTTACTGTAAGAATATATGAAAAACACATTGCTACTACTAAAACTACTAGGATTCTCATGTCAGACCGTAACTGTAAGGTAGTGCGTTTTTGTTTTTATTAAAGGGAAATTACAAAAGCCTATCGCAGTTGCGGTAGGCTTTTTTTTTCTAAATTTACATAGCAAGGAGAAACATAATTATGAAAGTGAACGGAAAGTATCAGCCATTCCAGCCAGTGCCAGCCTTCAATAGAACCTGGCCTACAAAAACAATTACTCATGCCCCATTGTGGTGTTCAGTTGATTTACGCGATGGAAATCAGGCACTAATTAATCCAATGGGTGTTGAACAGAAACTGGAATTTTTTGATCTTCTTGTAAAGTTAGGATTTAAAGAAATTGAAGTTGGTTTTCCAGCTGCATCAGATACAGAATTTAATTTTATGCGACGTCTTATTGAAGAAAATCACGTACCAGAAGATGTTTCTCTTCAGGTTCTTTGTCAGGCACGTGAGCCATTAATCAAACGTACTTTTGAAAGTTTAAAAGGCTGTAAAAATGCTATTTTCCATCTTTATAATTCAACATCACCTGCACAGAGAAAATACACTTTCAATAAATCAAAAGAAGAAATCAAGCAGATTGCAATTGATGGTATTGCCTGTGTAAAAAAATGCCTTTCCATGAGTGAAGGTACAAATGTCCGTCTTGAATATTCACCAGAAAGTTTTTCAACTACAGAAGTTGAATATGCTCTTGAAGTTTGTGAAGCCGTAATGAAAGCCTGGGGAGCATCTCCTGAAAATAAGATTATTCTGAACCTGCCTACCACAGTAGAATGTTCAATGCCAAATCAGTTTGCTGATCAGATAGAATGGTTCTGTCAGAATATTTCCAGCCGCGAAAGTGTAATAATTTCACTTCATAATCACAATGACCGTGGCGAAGGTGTAGCACAGTGTGAACTTGGTTTACTGGCAGGTGCAGACCGTGTAGAAGGATGTCTGTTTGGAAATGGTGAACGTACAGGAAACCTTGATATTGTAAACGTTGCCTTAAATATGTTTACACAGGGAATTGATCCTGAACTGGATTTTACAAATGTTCCTGCAATTGCAGAAGAGTATACAAAACTTACAGGAATGGAAATTCATCCTCGTATGCCTTATGCCGGTGAACTGGTATTTACAGCATTCTCAGGTTCTCATCAGGACGCAATCCGCAAAGGAATGGCAGCACGCGTTAATATGGACGAAAATGCACTTTGGGATGTTCCTTATCTTACAATCGATCCACATGATATTGGTCGTCAGTATGAAGGAATTATCCGTATTAACAGTCAGTCTGGTAAAGGTGGAGCTGCATACATCCTTGAAAAATTCTTTGGAGTTATTGTTCCAAAAGCAATGCATCCATTCCTTGGTAATGTAATTAAAAATACTTCAGACAAATTACAGCGTGAAATTTCAAATCAGGAAGTTTACGATGCTTTTGCAAATGCCTGGTTAAATTCAGTTTCTCCACTTACAGTAAAGGATATTACAGAACGCCACATTGAAGGTGAACGTGGAGCAGGAGAAACAGAACAGGTTGCATGTATGGCTACTGTTGAATGGGAAGGAAAAGCTTATGCAATTTCAGGAAACGGAAACGGACCTCTTGATGCGTTTGTTAATGCTCTAAAAAATACTCCAGCTCCAAAATTCAACATTGTTTCATTCCATGAACACTCAATTGGTGAAGGTGCAGATACAAAAGCCATGGCTTATGTTCACATTACAAAAGAAAATGGCGATGATGCATGGGGTGTTGGTTTAAGTTCAAACGTTGGACGTGCCGGTATTGCAGCTGTAGTTAGTGCGTTGAATTTTAAAGCATAAAATAATAAACAGGAGGCATTTTTGCTGCGCAAAAACCGGGCTTTTCGGAGTTCCGCACAAAAGTGCTTCATTCTTCCGCTTCGCTTCAGAACGGCTGTGCCGCTCCTACAATCCCTTGCCCGAAAAAGCGGTGCAGGGGGAATTCATACTAACAAAAAAGTTTTTTGTAAGTACCTCTCCTGATTAAAAGCGTTTATCAACTATCCACACAGAAACTTTATTTTTTAATAAGTCTGCATTTGTAAAAGCATTTTTTTCTGTATAAAGAGCAGAATAAAATCCCTGGCGCTTTACAGCAAAAATCTGTTCGTCCTGTGTTCCTTTCAGCAAAAGTCTTTTGGAACAGTTTTCAAGGCAGTTTCTGTCAACATTACTTTTATTACAACCAGAACCATTTTTTACAAGGCATTGCCGGCTTTGCATTAAAAGAGTATGCATTTTTTGGGGATACCAGATTTCCAGATTTTCAGGAATGGCAAGTTTTCCTGCAACTGTTTGTGACAATTCAAGAGAAGGTATAATTCCTGCAATATTTAAATTTTCATTATATTCCTGAATATTCCAGCTGTTGTAAATATTGCAGTTTGGGCCCAGAATTATTTTACAGCCAGAATCTTTTAATTCGTAAGCCAATCCTGTATTTTCGCAAAGAATTTCCCGATCCCAAAGATTCTTTAATGATTTCAAAAATACCAGAGTGTTTTCTAAATCTTCATCCATGAGAATACTGTTAAAATATAAAATAATATGAGGATTATTATTTAATAAATCAAATAATTCTTTTTTTACAAGATTAATTGCAGATGGAAGTTCGTAAATGATCTTAAAATCTTTTTTATCATATTCTCTTTCCATTAAAAGCTGTGTTAAATCTTTTAAGTTATCAATTAAATATGCTTCTTTAGAATTTTTTACAGCTGCAATTTTATTTTCTGGTAAGTGGAAATCATTCTTTACTTTTTTATGAGCATCAGTGTTTTTAGTTTCATTTATTTTTGTTATAAGTAATTCAATTGCTGTACGTCTAAGATTATTTAATTCTCCAAGAGGTATAAAAAGGTCTGGTTCAAATTCCTGTACAGTGAAATTGCCGGTAGTAAAACATGTTCCACCGAGTTTAGAAAGTTTTTCTTTAATTGTATCTGCTGTTAATCCTGCATTATGGGCTTTTTCCAGAATCTGTTCAGATTTTACGGTTACCTGTTGATTTTCAGAAGCGTAAGTAATTTCAACAGGATGGTTTTCTACAGCTTTTACAAAAATATCAACTTTATATTTTTTTGAATCTGAGCAGCAGTTTTTATTTTTAGGACTGATCTTATTTATAATTTCTGCCAGTTCTTCAGGACTTATTACAGAAGATGATTTATATACAACCTGACCGTTTAAAATCTTCTTTGTAAGTTTATTTGTAATCTGAATTGAATATCCCTTTTCTGCCTTTCCTGTAACGGTTGCAGTACAAATAAACTGTTCTTTTGAAGTTTTGAAAGTAAGTCTGTCCCCTTTGTTTAACTTTCCTTCCTCATTCTGAAGGATTAAAGTTTTAGAATCTGCAATATAATTTTTTACAGTTCCTGCTTTAATCTGGGAAATATCTTTTGTTCCACTGGAAAACATCTGGCTGTTAATGTTTCCTTCAAGGTAACCTGATGTATAATCTCTGTTTATGGCACCGTTTAACTTTGGCGAAGATTTTAAAATCTGTTTTTCTGCAAGAATTAAATCAATCTGTTCTCTCCAGGCACTTGTTACAGCCCATACATATTCTGCATTTTTTATGCGGCCTTCAATTTTTAAGCTTACAGGCACATTTTCTTTAATAAGTTTATCTGCTAAAGGGAAAGCAGAATTATCTTTCAGATGAAATAATGCCTTTGAATCAACAGTTTGTGAACTCCAGCAGCGACGGCAAGGTTGTACACATTCCCCACGGTTTCCTGCCTGATTGTACAAGTACCCTGAAAGATAACATTGACCAGAATAAGAAATACAATATGCACCCTGAACAAATATTTCTGGGACAATATTTTTAGAATGAAGAAATTTTGTAATTTTCTGAATTTCTGGAAGAGATAATTCTCTGCTTAAATTTACCTGGGAAACTCCCAACCTGGATAAAAATTTACACTGTGAAAGATTGTGAGTTGTCATTTGTGTTGATGCGTGAATCTCTAAATCAGGAAAACAGGTATGAACTGCTTTAAGAACACCTAAATCTTGAATAATAAGGGCATCTATACCACAATCTACAGCTTTTTCTACCAGAGAAATGGCAGCAGGTATTTCTTCATCTGTAATTAAAGTATTAAGAGTAAGATAAGCTCTGCATTTGTGCTGGTGTGCAAGTGGAATAAGATATTTAGCCTGTTCTACAGTAAGGTTTTTAGCTCTGGTGCGGGCATTAAAATGTTCAAGTCCAAAATAAATGGCATCTGCACCTGCTGCAATTGCTGCTTTAAAACAATCTTCATCCCCAGCTGGGGCAAGTAATTCAATCTGATTTCTTTCTAACATATTTATAGTGTGAATTTTCCTTAGTAAATTTTAAAACCTAATAAAGTTTTTTAAACGCATCTTCTCTATGACAAAGTTTTAATGCTTCTTTTACAAGCGGTATGTTTTCTTTCCTGTTAAATTGCAATAATGCACGCTGAAGCTTTCTTTCATGAGCACCACGGGCTACATAAACTTTTTCAAAACTACCATCAGACTCTGTTTTCCATGGATTAAGTCCTGTCCAGTACATGCAGGTTGCAAGACTTCCTGGAGTAGGATAAAAATCCTGAACCTGATCTGGTACAAAGCCTGTTTTTTTTAGATATAAAGCTACATCAACAGCGGCACTTAGATCTGCTCCAGGGTGACCTGCTATGTAATATGGAACTAAATATTGTTTTTTACCTAGTTCTTTATTTATGCGTTCATATTCTTTTGAAAAATCTTCATATACTTTGTGAGTAGACTTTCTCATAAGGCGAAGAACGTTGTCATTCACGTGTTCTGGGGCAACTTTCAACTGTCCGCTGATATGATATTTACATAAATCGTAAAAGAAAGTTTTATTTTCATCCCCCATAAGATAATCAAAACGGATTCCTGAACGGATAAATACTTTTTTTACATTTGGAATAGTCCTTAGTTTTCCGAGCAGTTCTACATAATCACTGTGGTCAAATTTTACATTTGGACATGGATCTACACCCAGACAGTCCCTGTTCTGACAGGCACCTGCATTTTTCTGCTTTTCACAGGCATCTTTTCTGAAGTTTGCAGTTGGGCCTCCAATATCGTGAATGTAGCCTTTAAATTCTGGATCATGTGTTAATGTTTCTGCCTCTTTTAAAATATTTTCATGACTGCGGGATTGAATTCTCCTGCCCTGATGAAATGTGATAGCACAGAAACTACAGGCACCAAAACAGCCACGGCAGCTTGTAATACTGAATTTTACTTCGCTAAGGGCAGGAATTCCTGTTTTTCCATTGGATGCAGGTTTGTCATACATAGGATGCCATTTGCGTAGAAAAGGTAATGCGTAAACTTTATCCATTTCTTCAGTAGTCAATGGTAAAGCTGGCGGATTTTGAACAACATAACGGGCATCTGCTTTTTCTACAAGAGTAGTACCATTTAATGCATCTGTATTCTGTTCCTGAATTAAATAACTTTTTGCAAAATTAGTTTTACAGTGGGGGGAATCAGATTTTACTTCTTCAAATGAAGGAAGTAGAATTGGTTTTTTATTGTTTATAAGTTCTTTTTCATCTTTAGAAAATAGTTCATCTATATCAGACTGCTTTCCTGTGTACCAGCAGGTTCCTCGTACATTACGGATTTCTCTGGCGGATTTACCTTCCCTTAATTGTGCAGCAATTTCCAGAGTAGAATGTTCTCCCATTCCATACATTAAAAGATCGGCTTTACTATCTAAAAGCACAGAACGTTTTACAGTATTGCTCCAGTAATCATAGTGAGAAGTACGACGTAAACTTGCTTCAATCCCACCAATAATTATATTTACACCTTTATATGCCTGACGGATTGCTGCAACATAGGCTGTAAGTGCCCTGTCTGGACGATGTCCTTTTTCGCCACCATGGGCATAAGCATCTTCAGAACGGGGTTTATTATTTGCTGTGTAATTGCTGACCATTGAATCCATTGCGCCGGCAGAGACAAGAAAAGCAAGCTTAGGTTTTCCGTAAATTTTAAAATTTTCAGAATTTTTCCAGTCGGGTTGAGGGAGAATTGCAACTGTATACCCATTAGCTTCCAGCAGTCTTCCTAAAAGTGCTGCTGCAAAACTTGGGTGATCAACATATCCGTCTCCAGAAACAAATACAAAATCCACTTCAGAAAGTCCGCGGGCTTTCATATCAGATTCCTGTGCAATAAGAAATTCAGTCATAGTTTCATTATATAGTAATGGAAAGAAGATTTACAATTCAGAACAGGGCAAACGCATTATAAACAAAAATCAGATTTTTTGGCTCCCAGTCACGGTTGCGTGATTCAAAACCGCGCAATAATGCGCTACACGTTTTTTGTGGTATAGAAACTATTGAACTGCCGCTTCGCAGCAACCACAAAAAGAGTGTTTTTGAACCATGCCCCGCTCCTTCGCGCCAACATTACGGCAAAGCGTTTATAATGCGTTTGCCCTGCAATTCAGAATGATAGAATTGAAATTCAACAAAAAAAGATGATCTTATTTAATAAGATTTCTTTCCAAAAGAATTTCCTCTACAACTTGTACCATTTCGTAAACTAGTGCATCGCAATGAGGTTTTTTCTGACCACCAGCTGCAGCGTTTGCCTTTAGTAAATCTGAACAGTTAATCATTTTGTTGTGCCGTTCAGTAAATTCTTTTACTACTTTTTGAGTTGTGGCAGGATCATCAACGCCGTAAAGTCCCAGTGTCATTAATGCACCTGCAAGGGCTCCGCATGTCAGTCCGCATTTCATTCCTCCACCAAAGTTGGCTCCCAGTCTGAATGCAGTTTCATCATTCATATTTAAATCCTGTGTAAAAGACATTAAAACAGACTGTGTACAGTTATGATGTGGGTTTTCAATGGCTCTTATTTCTTTTGCTTTTTCTAAATATCTGCTCATATAATCCTCGTAAGTTAATTATATTTAAAATCTTTCTTTGATTCCATTCATAAATTGATTTCCCCGGTCAAATTCATTTGAAAACATTCCAAAAGAAGTTGCTCCTGGTGAAAAGACAACAATTTCATCTTTTCCGTCTTTTTCAGAAATATCTTTTTTTACAGCGTCTAAAAGTTCACAAAGACTGTTAAACGGTCCATTGTATTTTACTTTTGCTTTGTCTAATTCTGGTAGAATTTTATCTGTTGCAGTTCCTTCTAGAAAGTACATTTCTTTTACTGGTAAAAATTTACCATCATTATTAATTACTGTTTCCGTAAATTTATTCAGTTCAAGCCCTTTATCAGTTCCACCTGTAATCAATGTAACAGGGGTTTCAAAAGCCTGGGTAGCTGCTGCAGCGGCCTCTGGAACTGTAGCACAAGTATCATTGTAAAATTTATATGTAACACCGTTTTTGTTTTTCCAACTGTGGAAATACTGCAGACGATGATCAATACCAGGCCAGCGCTGTAAGATTTCCTTAATTTTGTCTTTTGGAACGTTCATAAGCTGCATTACAAGTGCTGCATTCTGTGCATTTGTCTGCATGTGCTTTCCAGGAACAAGAAGTTTACCTAAATCGTAACGAGGATTTTCTGCATCATAGCGTAAAACTGTTGCTTTAGATTCTTTTGCAAATAAATCTCCCCAGGTTCCACCGCATTTAGGACCTGTTCCTGGTTCATCTGGTCCTGCATCAAAAATAGAATAGTCTCCTGAATCCTGATCTGCATAAATTAAACGTTTGTCCGCAACGTAATCTTCCATATTTCCGTACCAATTCTGGTGATCAGGAACAATTTTTGTAATGATGGAAATATGAGGTTTAAGAACTTTACGGCCTCTCAAATCTGAAAGCTGCCAGGAAGAGAATTCAATTACAACTGGAGTATCTGAAGAAACTTCATCAATAAAGGTAAGGGGACTTACAGTTATATTTCCACCTAAGAAAGTTTTGTATCCAGCTTCCTTTAGTCCGTAGTAAATTGCACTCACTGTAGAAGATTTTCCCTTACTTCCAGTTACAGCAATTATTGGGCATTCTGTAAAACGCAGAAAAATGCTGAGATCTGTTTCAATTGCTTTTGCAGCAGCAAGATATTTATTTCCTTCGTATTTAACACCAGGATTCTTGATTACACAGTCGGCATTTTCAAAATCTTCTATACGATGTTCACCTAATCTGTAAGTAAGTCTGCTTGTATCAAGGTCTGGATCAGAATTTAAGCGTTCAATAGTAGGTTTCAGCTGTTCTTCAGTTTTCATATCAGTAACAAGAACATAAGCTCCTTTTTTTAGAAAAAAGCGGACTGCAGCTTCTCCACCACCATTAAGTCCTAATCCCATAACTGTTACATGTTTATCTTTGATTGCATTAATTGAACTGAAAGCACAGGTACTTGAATACGAATGAAATTTCATTTTTTTCTCCAAAAAAAAAGCCTTCCTGCAAAGCAAGAAGGCCTACTGCCGGGGACCAGAATCGAACTGGCACGTCGCTCGCGCGACACAGGATTTTAAGTCCTGGGCGTCTACCAATTCCGCCACCCCGGCGAGTGATTAACATACTATAGGAAAAATAAATCTTATTCAAGTATTTATTAAAAAATTCAAAGAAATTAAAAAACAATATGGAGTCCTATGGGAATTTGCTGTAGTTATGTCTTAAAAGTGCAGCTTGTTATAATGGCACAATTTTTAACAATATTTTAACCCGTAGGCAACTTGACTGCTTGTCGGCTTTGAAAATTATGCTTTATTTATACTTTACTACCAGGCTTCAATTCTTGAACCAAGATTGTTTGGAACACCAACAAGTTGAATATCAAATTTAAGAGATGGTTCAACCCATTCACTTGCATTATGAATTCTAAGGGAAAGTGTCCAGCCATTATCGCAGATTATTTGAATTGTATTTGTAGAATCTTTCTTAAAATCCATTTTAAGAATTTCTGTTGGCATTTTAAGGCGAGAGATTTTATACATTTCTTTTTGAACTTTTGTCGAAAGACCGAGCGTACCATAAATGTTGAAAGGTTTTACTTCTGTTGTTCGTTCTTTTGTGTGCTTAATTACTTTATAGAAGTCATTTCTACCTAAAAGATAGTTTAATAATTTTTCTGGTACATCAGAATGCAATTCATTTAATGCTGATAATTCTTCCAAAAATGCTTTTAAGAGCGGTATATAAAACCTTTCATCTTTTTTGTCGATTCCAGCCCAACGAGCCTTTTTACTTTTTAATTCATCGAGTTCGTCAAAAAGTGGAGAAATGATATTCTTGTAATTCTCAGAAACAGGATAACCAAGCCATTCTTTACCAAAATCGATTGTTCTTGAAAGACGAGAATGCTTTACAGCTTCGTGATTGTTTTTGCAAGAAAGACCGATATTCCAGCCTTTTTCATTGCGAACGCAAAGCACATCTCTTACATCGCCTTTTTGTCCTTTTTTATCCGGCTGGATTGATAAAATTAAAGGTTCTTTTATATCAGGAAATGCGAGATTAGGCTCTAAAGGGGCAATAATTTCAACGCCACGTAAAGCGGCGAGCAAATCATCTTGCTTTTCAGCTTCTGAAAGTTGTTCAAAAGCGGATTTTGTATTATTGAAATTTACATCTTCCAATAATTCTACATCTGTTTGAGAACTAAGTTTATCAAACAATGTTTTTATACAAGCAAACTCAAAAGCCTTTCCTGTTATTTCCTGACTAGGCATAATTATTCTCCAAAAT
>JALEPQ010000007.1 GCA_022768685.1 Spirochaetia bacterium | reverse complement strand
AATAATGCGCTACACGCTTTTTGTGGTATAGAAACTATTGAACTGCCGCTTCGCAGCAGCCACAAAAAGAGTGTTTTTGAACCACGCCCCGCTCCTTCGCACCAGCATTACGGAAAAGCATTTATAATGCGTTTGCCCTGTATAAAATTTGACGTGTATTCTTAACTATTATAAAATGAACAACACTATGGATGAAGTACGCGTAATTGAAATCAAAAAAAGTGTATTTGCAGATAATAGTATAGATGCAGATAACCTCAGAAAAGAATTAAAGTCAAAGGGTGTATTCCTTTTGAATTTAATGAGTTCTCCCGGAAGTGGTAAAACTACTACTTTAATTAAAACAATTAATTCATTAAAAGAAAAAATTAATATAGCTGTAATGGAAGCTGATATTGATTCAGATGTTGATGCTGTAAAAATTAAGGAAGCAACAGGTGTTCAGTCAATACAGCTGCATACTGGCGGAATGTGTCACCTTGATGCAGAGATGACTCGTCAGGGAATTTCAGGACTTGATCTTGATAATGTAGATTTAGTAATTCTTGAAAATGTAGGAAATCTTGTATGTCCTGCAGAATTTGATACTGGTTCTACAAAAAATGCCATGATTTTGTCAGTTCCTGAAGGCCATGATAAACCATTAAAATATCCTTTGATGTTCTCCATTACAGATGTTGTAATTATCAACAAAATTGATGTAATGCCATATTTTGATTTTGATATGGATAAAGTTACAGAATTTGTAAAAATGAGAAATCCAAATGCAAAGATAATTCCAATCAGTGCAAAAACAGGAGAAGGTATTGATAAACTTGCAGACTGGTTATTGGAACAGGTAAAGGAAGCAAAATCTAAATAAAAACTGATAAAAAGCTTATAAAATTAGGAGCAAATGTATGCCAGAACAGAGTAAAGCAGTTATTCCTCCACATCAGGGTGATAAAAATCCTAGCGAAAAAATTATTGCTTTAGGTAAAAAGATTACTGATGTTGCCGGACATGTATTGGGTAAAGTAACAGCAAATGATCCGGAATATTGGGGATTAGCAGACATTATCAACGATGACATGGCTGGTGTTGGTCTTTCAATGGAAAAGCGACATCATTACACTTTTGATCAGCTTTGTGAAATGAACAAAGAAATGGTGGAAAAAAAAGGTGGAAAAGAAGGATTCCAGAAATTGATAGACGAAATGTGTTATATCGGTCTTCTGGAATATGATTATGGATATCATTATGACCACAATGGAAGAACAGCTCCGCAATCAGAACGTCGTTATATTCTTCCTATGTTTGTTCCAGGTTCAGCTGAACTGTTCAACATGGAAGAAATTCCAGGAAGATTTGACTGTCCACGTTTAAAAGATCATCCTTCTGTTGCTTCATTCTTTGAGAGAATGACATTTATTCCATTAAAGGGAATTACACAGATGGTTCCACAAGGTGGTGCCGGTGTAGGTATGCACGTTATTCCAGTTGAAAAAGCTATTTCAATGGAAAATAAAGCTCTGGATATTGAAAAACTATCTTATTGGTTAAAGAAATATGAAGGTCATATTGGAGTAGGCCGCTGTTCATGTCGTGCTTCTCGCAAAGTGCTTGATGATGGATGTGCTGATGATGATTATGGCTGGTGTATTGGTGTAGGTGACTTTGCTGATTATTGTCGTGAAACAGGAAAAGGTCATGATATTACTGTAGAAGAAGCTCTTGCTATTCTAAAACGTGGTGAAGAAAACGGTTTTGTTCATCAAATAACAAATATTGATGGTGATAACAAAATTTTTGGTATTTGTAACTGTAACGTAGAGATTTGTAATGCTTTAAGAACTTCACAGTTATTCAATACTCCAAATATGAGTCGTTCTGCTTATACAGCCCATGTAAACAAAGATAACTGTGTTGCTTGTGGTCGTTGTGTTGAATATTGTCCTGCAGGTGCATGTAAACTTGGTCAGAAATTGCCAAAAGCAAATGGTAAAAATGTTAAATATCCAAAAATTCAGCTTCCAGATAACCACAAATGGAGTGAAAAGCGATATGACGAAAATTACCGTGATAACAACCGTATTCAGTCACATTTAACAGGTACAGCACCTTGTAAAGTTGCTTGTCCTGCTCATATTGCTGTTCAGGGTTATCTTAAAATGGCTAACCAGGGACGCTATGAAGAAGCTTTAGCTTTAATCAAAAAGAAGAATCCTTTCCCTGCAATTTGTGGACGTGTTTGTAATAAACGTTGTGAAGCAGCTTGTACACGTGGAACAGTAGATGAAGCAGTATCAATTGATGCAGTTAAAAAATTCCTTGCAGAACGGGATTTAAACAAAGAAACACGTTATGTACCAACTCCTGTTATTGCAGCTTCTATTCATAGAAGTCAGTGGGATGAAAAAATTGCTATTGTTGGTGCTGGACCTGCAGGTCTTACTTGTGCTTACTTCCTTGCTGTAATGGGTTATAAACCAACAGTATTTGAAAAGAATGCAGAAGCTGGTGGTATGCTTCGCTATGGTATTCCATCATATAAATTAGGAAAAGAAGTTCTTTCTGCTGAAATTGATGTAATTAAAGCTCTTGGTGTAGAAATAAAAACTGGTGTTGAAGTTGGAAAAGATGTTACTCTTGATGAACTTCGCTCACAGGGATATAAAGCTTTCTATATTTCAATTGGATGTTCTGCTGGACGTCGTCCTGGAGTGCCAGGGGATGATGCTGAAGGAACTTTCACAGCTATTGATTACTTAAAACAGGCTAACTGCGGAAACTTTGAATTCAAAGGTGATGTAGTTGTTGTTGGTGGTGGTAATGTAGCTATTGATGCTGCCAGATGTTCTGCTAGAAATGGTGCAGCTCATGTTACCCAACTCTCCCTTGAACAGTATGATGAAATGCCGGCTTCAATTGAAGAAAAAAATGAAGCAAAAGAAGATGGTGTAGTTTTCAATCCAGGCTGGGGTCCAAAAGAAGTTATTGTTGAAAATGGCAAAGTTGCAGGTGTTGTATTCAAAAAATGTACATCTGTGTTTGAAACTGTTGATGGACGCAAAAAGTTTGCTCCTAAATATGATGAAAATGATACAATCACAATAAAATGTGAACGTGTAATTTTCGCTGTAGGACAGGCTAGTGTTTGGGGCGATTTACTTAAAAACGAAAAATCAGAATTCAAAGGTCCAGCTCTACAGGCAAATAACTTCACATACCAGGTTAAAGGTTGTCCGGACTTATTTGTAGGTGGAGATGTATTCACAGGTCCAAAATTTGCTATTGATGCTATTGCAGGTGGACAGGTTGCTGCTGAATCTATTCACAGATTTGTACATAACGGACACATGGAACTTGGTCGTAATAGAAATTCAACATTTGTTGAACTTAATAAAGATGATCTTCTTGTTGAAGGTTATGATACAACAGGAAGACAGAATCCTCCAGTTGATACAAAACTTGATTCAAAAGGATTTACAGAATATCACACTACACTTACAGAAGAACAGGTTAAAAAAGAAACAAACCGTTGTTTGAAATGCGGATGTAATATTGTTGATTCTAACAAATGTATTGGTTGTGGTGTTTGTACTACTAAGTGTGAATTTGATGCCATCCACCTTGAAAGAGATGTTCCACATGCTTCTGACATGGTTGTTGCTGAAGACAAATTCAAGAAAATCTTCCCTTATCATTTTACAAAACGTGTTCCAAGTATCCTCTTCAAGAGCGATAGTGCTACTCAGGTTGTAAAATCTGATGCTGCAGATCATTACTTTGTAAAACCAGAAGATTATCCAAAATTAGAGGATTATGAAAAATAGATTATGCATGAACTTGGCGTTGTTTTTTACATAATAGATGACATCAAGGAAGCTGCTGCGCAAAACCAGGTTACTAAAGTTACTTCGGTCACAATAGAACTTGGTGAAGTTTCAACAGTCATTCCATATTATCTGGATGATTGTTTTAACTGGGCAAAGAAAAAACATGGTCCTCTTTTAGAGGACTGTGTAATGCACATTGAACAAATTAAGGCAGTAACTTTCTGTGAAGATTGCAAAAAAGAATATCCTACGGTAGAGTATGGAAAAACGTGTCCACATTGTGGTAGTGGAAATACGTACTTGTTACGGGGAAATGAGTTTACAATAAAACAAATAGAAGCCAGGTAGAAAATGAACATTCATATTCTTGAAATGCCCCTTGATTTTGGGGCAAGTAGACATGGGTCTGATATGGGACCTTCTGCTATCAGATTAGCAGGAATTAAAGAAAAACTAGAATCTTTGGGACATACAACAGTTGAACACAATTCTTTAGTTCAGGCAACTGCTCAGGAATATGAACAGGTGGGAAACCCTCAGGCTAAATATTTAGGTCCAATTACAAAAGCCTGCACAAAACTTGCAGGTGAAGTTGAAAAAATAGTTGAAAATAATGAATTTCCTCTTGTATTAGGTGGTGATCATTCCATTGCTTTGGGATCTATTGCAGGAATTTCTGCTGCATGCAAAAAATACAACAAAAAACTTGGTGTTCTGTATGTAGATGCTCATGGAGATTTTAATACTGCAGAAACTACTCCAAGTGGTAATATTCATGGTGAATGTCTTTCTGCTTCTGCCGGATATGGACTTCCAGAATTAACAAATCTTTATTTTGAAGGTCAAAAAGTTGATCCTCATAATATTTGTTTTGTTGGCTGTAGGGATTTGGATCCAGGTGAAAAGCAATTGATGAAAGAAGCTGGCGTAACAGTTTTTACAATGTCTGATATTGAACGTCAGGGATTTCCTGCAATTGTCAGTAAAGTAAAATTGTTTTTTAAAACTCACGCAGATTATATTCATGTAAGTTTTGATATGGATGTTCTTGATCCAATGTTTGCACCAGGTACAGGTATTCCACTTCCTGGTGGACTTACAAATAGAGAAGCTCTCTTACTCATGGAAGAAATGTATGCTTGTGGTAAAGTGCGTTCTGCAGAAATTGTGGAAGTAAATCCTATTCTTGATGTAAGAAATCAGACAGCAATGCTTGCGGTAAGCTTAGCTGCCAGACTTTTTGGTGAAACTTTGTATTAATTGTTTTCTTTTTAGAGTAATTTATAAAAATATGTTCTTTAATTTTGTAAACCGCAAGTTGTTTCAACAACTGAGGATTTACAAAACGTTCGCCGTAGCGAACACGTAAATAAAAAAGTTTTTTAAAAACTTTAAATTAAATCAAATGACGGCATTTCGGCATTTGATTTAAAAGTTGTAAAAAATCCTTGCCGAATTTTAGTTTGCATTATTATTTTTAAAAGTAAGAATTTTATACGAGGCAAGAAATGGCAAAACACGAATTTCAAACAGAAGTTAATCAGCTTCTTCAGTTATTAATTCATTCACTTTATTCAAATAAGGATATTTTCCTTAGAGAAATTATTTCTAACGGTTCAGATGCTTTGGATAAACTAAAGTATCTCACAGTTTCTGATGACGCATTTAAAGGCGTAAAATTTGAACCAAGACTGGATATTACTTTTGATGAGTCAAAATCAGTTCTTACAGTTCAGGATTCTGGAATTGGTATGAACGAAGATGATATGAACAACAATCTTGGTACTATTGCTCGTTCTGGAACAAAAGCTTTTGTTCAGCAGTTAAGTGCAGAAGCTTCAAAAGACTCAAATCTGATTGGACAGTTTGGTGTAGGATTTTATTCTGCTTTTATGGCAGCAAAAAAGATTGATGTATATTCAAGAAAAGCTGCTGGCGATGGAAAAATCATGCACTGGAGTTCTGATGGAACTAACTCTTATGATATTGATGAAGTTGCTCCTGATTCAGAAGTTGCAAAAAAATACGGATTTGATAATCCTGAATTAAGTGGTTCTGCAATTGAAATGCACTTAAATGATGATTCTAAAGAATACGCATCTCGCTGGAAGATTGAAGAACTTATTAAACGTTATTCCGATCATATTGCATTCCCAATTTATCTTCATTACGAACAGAAAAAATATGACGATAAAGGAAAAGAAACTGGTTCAGAAAACAAAGTTGATCAGGTAAACTCAGCTTCTGCTCTTTGGAAGAGAAGTAAATCTTCTTTGAAAGCTGAAGATTATAATGAATTTTATAAAACTTTTGGACACGATGGTCAGGATCCTCTTCATTATGTTCATACTCATGCTGAAGGAACTCAGGAATATACAACTTTGTTCTATGTTCCTCAGACAGCACCTTATGATATGTATCAGGCAGACTACAAATCTGGAGTAAAACTTTACGTAAAACGGGTTTTCATTACAGATGATGATCGTGAACTTTTGCCATCTTATCTCCGTTTTGTTCGCGGTATTATTGACTCAGAAGATTTACCACTAAATGTAAGCCGAGAAATTTTACAGCAGAATAGAATTCTGGAAAATATTAAGAGTTCTTCTGTAAAAAAATTATTGAGTGAATTCAAAAAACTTGGTGAAGATGCAGACAAGGCAAAGAAGACTGAAGCTGACAAACGTTCTGATGATGAAAAAGCTGCAATTGAGAAGTGGAATAAATTTGTTAAGAATTATAACCGTCCAATGAAAGAAGGTTTGTATTCTGATTATGCAAATCGTGATGAAATTGCAGAGATAGTAAGATTTAAATCTACTGATGCTTCAGGAACTGGTGATGGTAATTACACAAGTTTTGCAGATTATGTTCAGCGAATGAAGGTTGATCAGAAATCAATTTTCTATATTTCAGGTTCAGATGAAAAGAATTTACGGGAAAATCCACTTTTAAAAGCTTATGTTGCTAAAGGATTTGAAGTACTTGTTCTTGATGATGACATTGATGATATTGTTATTCCAGGTTATGGAAAGTATAAAGACTTTGAACTTAAAGCTGTAAATCGTTCTGGTTCTGATGAAGATTTAGGTGGCGACAAAGAAGAAGCTAAAAAGAAGGAAGAAGAATTTAAGCCAGTTACTGATAAAATCAAGAATGCTCTTGGTGATAAAGTTAAGGAAGTAAAACTTTCAAAAACTTTAAGTGGTGAAAATCCATCTTGTATTGTTGTTGATGAAAATGACCCTTCTTATCAGATGATTCAGATGATGAAAGCTATGGGCCAGCCTGGACCAGAATTGAAACCAATTCTTGAAGTAAATGGTGATCACCCAATTTTAGCTAAAATCAAGGATTCAACTGATGAAGCTGTAATTGCTGATGTTTCTGAAGTCTTGTTAGATCAGGCTTTGTTAATTGCTGGAGCTGAAATAAAAGAGCCAAGCAAGTTTGTAAAAGCGTTGAATAACCTCTTAAGCAAATAAAATCAGCATCTAAAATAAGTAAGGGAATCTGCAATAAACAGGTTCCCTTATTTGTTTTTAAACACACGAATAAGATTTTTTGATATAATCACACAATAAAAACTAGCCGCCTTCAATCTTCGTTGAAGCTCTTGAGTGTGCGATATACTAAAGTAAATTAAATATAATTTAATTTGCCAAATGTAGGGGTGGACAACCACATTATTTCCTTTTTTGGGGGTTTTCAATTGAAAAACTTCGCTAAAATTTTTGCAGCTGTTGCATTAACAGCATCTTTATTTACACTTTCTTCTTGTTCTAAGAAGAATGCCAATACACTTTATATTTACAACTGGACATATTACACTCCAGATTCTTTGCTTCGTAAGTTTGAAAAAGAATTTAATTGTAAAGTAAAGATGGACAATTACGCTACTTGTGACGAAATGTACGCTAAGCTTAGAGCTGGTGCAAAAGGTTACGATTTAGTAGTTCCTTCAAATGACTTTGTTTCTATTATGCTCAAACAGGGAATGTTGAGAGAATTAGATCAGTCAAAGTTTACAAACCGCGATAAAATCAATCCTATTATTCTTGAAAAATGCGATTATGATCCAGAAATGAAATACGCAGTTCCTTATGCTATTAGTGCAACTGGTATAATGGTAAACAAAACAAAAGTTACAAACCCTAATTATTCAAGAAGTTATGACATTTTTGCAGATCCTCAGTTTGCTGGTCATGCAACAATGATGGATGAAATGCGTGAAGTAATTGGATGTGCATTGGCATATAACGGTTATGATTTGAATAGCACAGATGATGCTGAATTAGACGCTGCATATAAAACAATTATGACAGACTGGAAAAAGAATCTTACAAAATTTGATGCAGAAGGTTTTGGAAAATCATTTGCATCAGGTGATTTCTGGCTTTGTCAGGGATATCCTGAAATTGTTTTTGGTGAAGTAGATGAAAGCCGCTGGGAAGAAACAATTGATTTCTTTATTCCAGAAGAAGGTGGTCCTGCAACTTGTGACAGTTTTGTTATCTTAAAAGATGCTCCACATTACGAATTGGCAAATGAATTTATAAATTTCTTCCACAATCCAGAAAATTATGCTGTATTTATTGATGAATTCCGCTATCCATGTGTAGTGAATCTGGAAGCAAAAAAATACACTGTAAAACCTGGTATGTATCCAGACGAACAGGCTTATGCTTGTGTTTTAAAACAGGATTTAGGTGAAGATCTTGATAAATACCACGAATTGTGGCAGAAAATCAGATTTGGTGACTAAGTTTTATTTTATTAAAATAGATCTTTAGTACATGCAGGTTAATATAAAAAGACTATCCACTTGAATAAAATGGATAGTCTTTTTTTTAGTTGATATGTTCTTTTTTCCACAAGGTTATGGCTTCTTCCATCTGGGCTCTGGTGATTTTTCTTCCGCAGGATTTTGCTTCATCACAATAACCAACAGCTTCACATTTTGGTAATAAAAGTGTATCACAAATCCATTCCCATTCAGGACTTAATTTTCTTAATTCTGATTTTAATTCGTTGGAAAGTGCCCTGATTTCTTTATAGGCTCTTGAACATAAACGCATGTTCATAAAATGCATTAAAGCTCTTAAATTTATTTTCCAGACAATCTTAGTCTCCATTCCAAGAGGTAAGATATTTGCTGCATCTTCTTTTGGATAGCCTAAATCTTCCAGTTTCTGGTAAGTTTCCATAATATTTTCTAAACCAGCTTTGTAAACCTGGGCAGCTTCATCTTTGAAAGGATAATAAAACTCTTCGTCAACGTTCATGTTTTTTGCATCAACATAACGGGTTGAACTTTGAAGTCGTGTAGTTCCAATAATATGAGTGTAAAGTTCACGGATACATCTGGCAGAATATCCTTCTACAACGCAAAAAACATCTGGATATTCAGCAGTTCTTGTATGTCCGCTTAAAATACAACTTTTTGCTCTTTTTATGTTTTTTTCTTTATCATCAACTGGACTGTTCCAGCAAACCCCGGCACAGTAACCGATAGTATTTAATGGTTCTTTATCTGTTTGTGGTAAAATTGTAATCATTCTTTTATGATACCTTAAAAATTGTTATATTTAAACTATGTCAGAAAGAAAGTTATTAGACGGAATTGAAGCTGTTATTTTTGATTTTGATGGAACTCTTTACGAAGCAAAGTCTTTTGAAAAAGAAATTGTAAAAAATCTTCCATTTCAATTAAAAAAATTATTAGCATTAAAAAGTGTAAATGTTCAATTCAGAGGGAAAATTTTTAATTCTGCAGCTGAACTTAGAAAAGAATACTTTGAATGTCTTGGGAAAAAAATGAAAATTTCTGTTGATGAAGCAGAATCATGGTATTCAAAAATCTTTTTAACTAAGGTTTTAGAAATAGTAGGAAGAAAATATCTTTTAAGAAAAAATCTGAATAGTGTTTACAGTGTACTTAAGCATAAAAAAATTAAAATTGCAGTATTAGGCGATTATTCAATAGTAAAAGCCGAAATGGATGCTTTAGGTATGTATGAAAAATTAGCAGATGAGGTTTTTTATCCGCAAAAAGTTTGTGGTTTTAAACCTGCACCGGAAGTTTTTCTAAAAATTGCTGAAACATTGGAAGCAGACCCTTCAAAAATTCTTGTAATTGGTAATGAAAATTACAGAGATGGAGAAGGTGCCAGATTGTCCGGAATGAACTTTGTTCAGATAAAAAATAAAGATACAAAAGAAACTGCCGGTTCAGTAAATCATCCTTTACTTACGTGGGAAGAATTTACAAAAGAAATAGGAATTTAACTATTGAGTAAATCAAATTTTTTGATTTAATTTAAATAAAGTTTAAAAATTCAGAGGAAAATATGAAAAATAAAAAAAAGTTATGGTGGTTAGCCTTACCTGTAGCAGTTATTCTTACAATTGTTTATTTGAACTATGAACCAGTTTTTTTTAATAGAAAATCAATAAGAGTAAATAAAAAAACAGAAGTTGCAACAAATAACTGGATGAAAGATTTAAATGGGGAATTACATTTAAGTGAAATTAATATTCCTGGAGTTCATGATGCTGCAACAAATCATGTACAACTTTCTTTCTTTTCTCGCTGTCAGTATTTTGGAATTTATGATATGTTGAATTCGGGATTCAGATATCTGGATATTCGTCTTGGTATTACTCAAGATAAAAAAGGAAAACCAGATATGAAGCTAATGCATGGTTTTACATCCTGTAAAAAAAATGTACTTCCATGGTCAGAACCACTTTACATACAAAGTGTTCTTGATGATTGTTATAAATTCCTTGATGAAAATCCAAGTGAAACAATTATTATGTGTATAAAACAGGAACATGGTGAAGAGAGCACAGAAGTTTTTCAGAATATTTTATATGCCTTTATTGAAGCTAATGGAGATTACTGGTATCTGAAAAATAAAGATGCAGCTTTAGATGAAGTTCGTGGAAAAATTGTATTAGCTCATCGTTATGAAAATGGAATTTTTATAGATGATTTTGCAGGATTAGATTTAGTCTGGATTGATCAGCCTGGAAAAGAAGTGAAATCAGAAATTTATGAGAATAACAGTCAGCTGAATAATCATCCAATGTTTGTTCAGGATCATTATGAATATAGCAGAAAAGATAAGTGGAATGTAATCGAAGAAGGATTATCTCAAGTTGAAGATATGCCTGGTTTTGTACTTACATTTTTAAGTACAAAGGGAACTCCAAAATATGGACATCCAATTTATTATGCAAGAAAAATAAACAGGAAATTTATGAAGCTGGAGTTAAATCAGTATCAAAAATATGGATGGCTTATTTTTGATTTTGGAAATTCAAAGATTGCTCAGAAGGTTATTGAAACAAATTTTTAAAAAAAAGTTGCACATTCTTTATAGTGTGATAGAATTACTATCAGTGATAGAAAAAGACTATCACGTAAAATTATTAGAGAGATTATTTAAGGAGATTAACTATGAAGAAGTTAGTTGCTATGTTAGGTTCACTTTTAGTATTGGCAAGTGCTGTTTTTGCTGCAGATCCTGCTGTAGGATTATGGAAGAGTATTGATGACAAGTCAGGACAAGTAACTGCCGTTTGGGATATTTTTGAACAGGATGGAAAACTTTTTGGTAAGATTGTAGCTGTTGCAGATAATCCACAGAATGTTGTTGCTTCTGCTTGTAAAGAATCATATAAAGGATTCCCAATTGAAGGTGCTGTAAACAAAATGCACACTGTTGGAACAACATGGATTTATAATATGTCTAAAGAATCAGCTGGAAACTGGAAAGGTGGAAACATTGTAAATCCAGGTGATGGAAAAATGTATGGTTGTGTAATTAAATACATGGCTGCAGGTTCAGACAAAAAGGCTCCAGTAGATACACTTGGTATGGCTGGAACTGTTGGACCAATCAAAGTATTCCAGTACTGGGTAAAAGCTTCAGAAGCTGATATTGCTGATCTTCAGGCTAAGTTCCCTGCAAAATAAGGATTAATTTTCCTTTTTATAAACTCTGGCTTCATAAGGCTGGAGTTTACTTAAAGCCGCATTTTCAGGAAATACAAGTTTATAACTTGAATCAACCTGGAATGCGGCTGTTTTTTTTCCGAAAGATTACAATCAATTATAAAATTATTTCCACGCTGATATGTAAATTTGTTTTTACGGTCATCAGGCAACGTAAAATCACCATAAATCAAATCAGAATTTTCGTCTGTTGATATTATTGTTTATGTAGAATTGATTTTTATCATTGTACATAAGTTTATCTACAATTTTTAATGTTTGATTAAGATTTGAAATACTAGGATACCATTGGGCACCAATAGCAATTGCCGGATTATTGTTTTTGCCAGAAAACTCTTTTAGTTTTTGTATTTTTAAATTAAAAATTTCTTCTGTGGTATCTGGAAATAAAACAACAAATTCATCACCGCCGATTCTATAACAATTTTCTGAATCAAATAGAGTACAAAGAATGTTTGCTATTGCCCTGAGAGCTTTATCGCCAAGGGCATGCCCCTGGTTATCGTTTATTTCTTTTAGACCGTTCATATCAACATAAGCTATGCCCATATTAAAAAGAGGTAATTTCAAGTTGAAACTTTCTATGTCGGCCATAAACTTATTGCGGTTGCGCATCTGGGTAAGTGAATCTGTAAAGGATTGTTCTTCCAGTTTTTTTTCAATAAGACGCCGTTCTATCATGGAAATAATAAAATAGGAAAGTGTATTACAGATTAGTTGAATATGTTGAATTGAAATTTTTGGTGAAGGATTATCTATTCCCAAAAACCCGATTAGCTCTCCTGATTCCAGAGTTATAGGAACAGCAATTAAGCTCTGGACATTTTCTTCTTTCAACATTTTATATTCATCTAAATAGCGTGAATATAATTCTACATCATCAATGTAAACGTAATTATTGTTTCGGAAATAAGTCATCCACCGGTTAATAATACTGATGGAACAGTTTTTCATATTTTCTGAAGTTGGCAGTGCATTTTGAGCTGTCCATTCCTGGGTGAGCGTCATAGAATTGTTATTGAAATTGAATGAATAAATGTATGTTCTGTCTGATTCAACAAATTTGCCCACATCGTACAACAGTGTATTTATGGCTATTTCAAGGTTCATGTTTTGATGAAGTTCTTTTATGCAGTCAATGATAAAAGCTTCTGTTTTTGCTGTTCTGGAAATCTGAGTAAAAGTAAGCTTTTCTTCTGTAATATCGTTTCCAATTTCAAGGCGAGCATCTATTATGTGACCATTTTCATCTGGCCACTCTATTAATTTGTCTTTTAATGAAAAGTGTTTTCCAATAACGGGATTAAAAAACTCCCATTCATAAGTTTTTGTTTTTGAAAGCCTGCAATTTGTACAAAAGGGACAGGGAGATTGCCTGTTATGAATAACCTGATAGCATTTTAGGTTTTTAGAAAGATAATCTTGAAATTTCAGCTGCTCTCTTCCGTATTTATTTATAAAAAGAAGATTGTAGGTTTGTGGATTTGCAATGTAAATTATCTCATCTAATTCATCTAAAATTTCTTTCATAATAGCATCACTATCATTTTAACATTGAAAATATTGAATAGCAAATTTACAAAGGTGGAAAAAAGGGGACAGACCTCCTGGAAATGATTTTATTGAAAATATGTATGGTGATGCTGAAAATACCAGAATGATTTGCAAAGAGGAATGATAAAAAGAATTATAATGTACATTGAGATTTATTTTTCTAGATGATAAAATGGCTTCTTGTATGAAAAACGGATTTGATAATGAAAAATATCTGACTATCCAGTCAGAACGCATTAAAGAAAGAATCTCAAAATTTGGAGATAAACTTTATTTGGAATTTGGTGGAAAACTTTTTGATGATTATCATGCTTCAAGAGTTCTTCCAGGTTTTCAGCCTGACAGTAAATTGCGTATGCTTATGCAGCTAAAAGATGTGGCAGAAATTGTTATTGTAATTAGTGCTGTAGACATTGAAAAAAATAAAGTACGTGGTGATTTAGGTATTACTTACGATATGGATGTTCTTCGTCTAAGGGATGCTTTTCAGAATGTTGGTCTTATGGTTGGCAGTGTTTGTATTACTCATTACAAAGGTCAGGAAGCTGCTGATATTTTCCGTTCTAAGCTTGAAAAATTAAATATAAAAACTTATGTTCATTATGTAATTCCTGGTTATCCTTCTAATGTAAATTATATTTGTAGTGATGAAGGTTATGGAAAGAATGATTACATTGAAACTACTCGTCCATTGGTTGTAATTACAGCACCTGGTCCTGGTTCTGGAAAAATGGCAACTTGTTTAAGTCAGCTTTACCAGGAAAACAAACGTGGTGTTAAGTCTGGTTATGCTAAATTTGAAACATTCCCAATCTGGAATGTGCCTTTAAAACATCCTGTAAACATTGCTTATGAAGCTGCAACTGCAGATTTAAATGATGTTAATATGATTGATCCATGGCATCTTGAGGCTTATGGTGAAACAACTGTTAACTACAACCGCGATATTGAAATTTATCCTGTTCTAGATGCAATTTTCAAAGGAATTTACGGCTCAAATCCATATAAATCTCCAACTGATATGGGCGTAAATATGGCTGGTTATTGTATTTATGATGATGATGCTTGTAAATATGCAAGTAATCAGGAAATTATAAGACGATATTACACTGCTTTAAACCAGCTTGCTGTTGGAAAAGGTACTGAAGCAGAAGTAGATAAGATTGAACTTTTAATGCAGCAGGTGAATATTTCTACAGATGATAGAAAAGTTACTGTTGCTGCAAAACAACGTGGAAAGGAAACTGGAGTTCCTTCTGCGGCAATTGAACTTGCTGACGGTACAATTATTACTTCAAAAACATCATCTTTACTTGGAACAAGTGCCGCTTTAATTTTAAAAGCAACTCGTTATCTTGCAGGAATTGGTCCAGATGTAATGTTGATTCCTGCAGATATGATTGAACCAATTCAGAATATGAAAGTTACATACCTTGCTGGAAACAATCCTCGTTTGCACACTGATGAAGTTCTTGTAGCTCTGGCTATGCTTTCTAAAGATGATGAAAACTGTAAGAAAGCTTTGGAACAGCTTCCAAAACTTAAAGGATGTCAGGTTCATACAACTGTTATGCTAAGTGAAGTAGACCGCAAGATTTTTAAAAAACTTGGTGTAGACTTAACTTGTGAACCAGTTGATAAAAAACAGAAGAGTTTGTAAAAACATTTCAAATACGATTGCTTCGCTACGCTCGCAATGACAAAGTAAAAAATGTCATTGCGAGGACCGAAGTGACGAAGCAATCTAAAATAAATTACTTCATGGAAGAACAACTTAAAAATAAGCTGATTGAATTAGCAAAAAAATACGAAGTCCACTCTTTTATTGATGCAGATCCAAGTCAATTTATTTATTGGTATAAAAATCCAGAGGAAATTGAACTGGCTTGCTTTGTTTCTGCTATGCTTTCTTTTGGAAGCAGGAAACAATTTATTCCCAAAATACGCAGTGTTCTAGAAACCGCAGATAAATCTTGGGGAATAAAAAAGTGGCTTTTGAGTCAAAACTATAATTCAGATTTTTCTAAAGAAAATGATGCAAAATTTTACCGATTTTATTCTTATGCAGATATGAATTCTCTTTTTTGCAATCTGGAAAAGGCTGTTAAAACTGACGGATCCTTAGGAAATGCATTAAAAACTATTTACGAAAAAAATCCTGAAAAGCACTTAATGGATATTATTTCAGAATATTTTGCTGACTGTAAAATAGTTTCTCACGGGAAAAATTCTGCTCATAAACGTACAAATATGTTTTTAAGGTGGATGGTTCGTCAGAATTCTTCAGTGGATGCTGGTTTATGGAACTGGTATTCTCCAGAAAATCTTGTAATTCCTATGGATGTGCATGTTCTACAAGAATCAATAAAGCTTGGATTATTACCAGAAAATGCAAAAGCGGACAGAAAATCCGCACAGTTGCTGACTAATCAACTTAAAGAAGTTTTTCCGTGTGATCCTTGTAAAGGCGATTTTGCCTTATTTGGGTTAGGCGTAGATGAAAATAATTAATTTGTAATTTTGCCGAATTTTATTCAAACCAGTTTTCTACACATAAAGAAAATTCTTTCTGTATAGGTTCAAAATCTTTTATGTTCCTTGTTACAACAATCAGATTATTTGCTAAAGCTGTAGCAGCAATCTGAGAATCTAAAGGCGAAACAGGTGTTCCATTCTTCAACATTCTTGCATAGATTTCTGCTTGTAAATCTGCACAGTGAGAATCGTAAGGTAGAATAGGAAAATTTATTTGAATGTAATCTCTTGTATAATTTTCTAAGGAAGATTTTTTTTTCCCATCAGCTAAAAGATTTATACCCTTTAATAGTTCATACCATACAGGTGCACAAATAACCGAAACACCACCTTTAGCATCTAAAGATGTTAGTACAGCTTCTGAAGGAGTCTTTTTTGTAGGTTCAGAAACAATATTTGTATCTAATAAATAAGTCTTGTGTAATTTCATTCCTAAATCCATGGATTTATCCCACTATCTGTATGTTTTTTGTCTTCTTGAACAAGTTTTTCTACTGTATCCGCATATTCATTATCTAAATAATCTGTGTTTTCAAGTCGCCATTTTTTTACCTGGTCCATAAAACTTGGTTTGTGGTTGTTTCTGTGTGTTTCACATAATTCTTCATAGAGTTTAAGACTCAACAGCACAGTTGTAGCAACTCCATGTTTTGTAATTTTGATTACTTCACCTTGTTCTGCCATAGTTACGTATTCGCTGAATCTTGCCTTTACATCATAAAGAGCTGCTGTCATATACACCTCCCATAAAAAGTCAAGAAGATTGTTTCAACAATCGATTTGACTTTTTACGCTGTTCCGTAATGTAATGAGGAACAGCAGTTCAAAAAAAAGTTTGCAACGCAAACTTCAGGTAATATAAAGCCGCGCTATTTTAGCGGTTTTATATTACACCTCCTTTAAAAACTCCGCGTTAGCGGCGAGCCAGGATGGCGAGTATACAAGTTTATGAAGTGCAGAACACGAAATAAACTTGGTGATAAAAATTACATGGACGTAATTTTTATCACACCTCCTTTATATAGTCATTATCTGGTCATAATAATATAGTCAGATGATAGTCATGTCAAGGAAAAGATAATTAGGAAATTGAAAAAAAACCTGGCCCGAGAAATGAACAGCGCGAAAGCGGCAACCGGAAGGAACTGAAAGTTCCTGAGGATGCTGACCGTTAGGGAACTGTGAATTGCGAGTAGGTGCTGGCACTGGCCTGAAATGAATCCACATGCCTGAGCTCCCATTTGCATTCATTTCATTAAATCGCTATTATATTTCTTGGAACAGATATCCTTGTGAATCTGATTCTTATTGGCTTATTTAAGCAAATTTACAAAAGCTCTTTTACAAAAAAAGACTTGATCCATGGGAGGACAGGTACGGTGATTTATGATCTTATCAATTGACGTAGGCAATTCAGCCACTAGTTATGGACTTTTCGAAAATGAAAAGCTCATCTTTCAGTTCAGACAAACTACAAATATTAATTCTTCTTCTGATGAAATTGGGATTTTTTTGCGAAGTGTATTGTGGGAAAACGGTTTTGACTGGAAACAGATTTCAAAAATCGGATGCTGTAGTGTTGTACCTTCAATAAATTATTCTCTTTCCAGTGCATGTTCAAAATATCTGGAAAAGGAGCCTTTATTTATTCAGGCAGGAATTAAAACAGGTTTAAAACTTAAATATTCAAATCCTAGAGAAATTGGGGCAGACTTGATTGCTGCGGCAATGGGAGCTGTTGCGGTAAAACCTGACACAAATTTAATTATTGTGGATATGGGGACTGCTACAACTATAGAACTGATTACAAAGGATAAGGAATTTTTAAGTGGATGTATTCTTCCGGGATTGAAAATTTCGGTTGATGCTTTGTCATCAAAAACTGCAAATTTAACTCCTGTAGAAATTTTGAAACCTTCTCATATTTGTGGAACTTCTACTGCAGAAGCTATTCAGTCTGGTATTTATTACGGAACTGCTGGTTCTATCAAAGAATTGTGCTATTTATACAAAAAAAATATTTTCCATAATGAAGAAACTTTTATTATTGGGACTGGTGGATTTGCCAGAATTTTTTCTGATTACAATATCTTTGATGAAATTATTCCAGGTCTTGTTCTTTCTGGCGTAAAGTGCGCCATAGACTTAAATTAAAATAGAACTTAATGTTCAAAAAAGGAAATTATTATGATTCAGATTACAAATAAAAATCTTTCAAGAAACAGAAGACTGGCACTTGCAGGTGCTTTTAGTGCATTGGAAATTGTTTTAACTTTTACAAATTTAGGATTTATTGCATTTAGTCCTGTTATTTCTATTACAATCTTACAGATTCCTGTAATTCTGGCTGCTTTTTTGGGAGGACTACCAGAAGGTGTTTTTGTTGGTTTTATAATGGGACTTATGTCTTTGATTAAGGCTGCTATGTCTCCAACTGGTATTCTTGATCCATTGTTTGTTTATCCCTGGAACTCAGTTTTACCAAGAATGCTTTTGGGCGCTGTTGCATGGGGATTCTGGAAATTATTTAGTTTGATTCCTCACTTTCCAAAGGTAATTAATGCAGGTATTTCTGCTTTTGCTGCAACTTTCTGCCATACATTAATGGTTTATGGATGTATTTTCCTTTTCAATGGAAGAGCGATTGCTGAAACTTTAGCATCAATTGGTATGGCTGGAGCAGGTTACTTTACTGTAGTTGGCGTTGGAATTGTCAGTGAACTTCTTGAAGCAGTTGCAAGTACTGTTGTAAGTATAGCTGTATTGGGAGGAATTGCCATTACAGGTTCAAGAAAAAGCAAGTTAAGCAAAGAAGAATAAAAGATAATTCCTAATGTGCAATTCGCAATTTGCAATTGGAAAGTGAACTTTACGGAGTAATTCATAATTCCTGATGCATGATTCATAATTGGAAAACTTGCTTCGGAATACAAAAGGGGACAGACCTTTAAAGTACATATCTGCTTTTTAAGGGGTCTGTCCCTTTTTTTATTAAGCAGATTTTTATATGAGTTGATACAGGGCAAATGCATTATAAACGCTTTTCCGTAATGTTGGTGCGAAGGAGCGGGGCGTGGTTCAAAAACACTCTTTTTGTGGCTGCTGCGAAGCGGCAGTTTAATAGTTTCTATACCACAAAAAGCGTGTAGCGCATTATTGCGCGGTTTTGAATCACGCAACCGTGACTGGGAGCCAAAA
>JALEPQ010000006.1 GCA_022768685.1 Spirochaetia bacterium | reverse complement strand
ACTTTTGCAACAATTTCATTTACTTCCTTTACGACCTTTTCATTTTCAGGATCTGCTGTTCTATCTACATTAAGACGATTATACATATCATCAGAAGGATAAATTAATGCTTCAATTTCTTCTGAAGAAGTATCTCCATCTTTGTAGTACCCCTGAACAGTTACCTGCTGAATATCTGTGTAAAGCTGGAAACCATCTTCAATTTCTTCAGGATAAACATTTTTACCACCGTTTGTAACAATCAGATTTTTTGCACGGCCACATAACATTACATAGTGTTCGTTATCCATCCAGCCTAAATCACCTGTTTTTAAGAAACCATCTTTATTGTACATAGCTGCAGTTTCTTCAGGCATTTTGTAATAACCCTGCATTACCATTGGGCCTTTTACAACAATTTCACCAATAAAATCTGGTCCAATTCCATATTCACCAGTTTCAGTATTCTGAATACGAAGATCTTCATAAGGAGAAAAATCACGTCCAATACTTTCAATTTTAAAATGCTCACAAGGATTTAATGTAAGAATTGGTGCAGTTTCTGTTAAACCATAACCCTGAATAAAATCAAGACCCATAGACTGATACTGTTTGAAAACTCCCTTTGTTAAAGGACCACCACCACAAATAGCTACACGCAGAGTATAAATATTTGCCTGCTGCAGAACAGCCTTAAATAAAGATTTACCAATATTCCTGCCAGTTAATTTTTTTACAAGGAAGGAAATACCTCTTAAAAATCCCATTAAACCTACTACAACAGGTCCTTTTGATTTTAATCCTTTATTAATTCCTGCAAGAAGTTTGTTGTACAGCAAAGGAACCCCAAGCATGATTGTAATCTTTCCTTCTTTCAGTTCCTTCATAAGTCTTGTAACAGCCATACTCTTTCCAAACACAATTTCTGCACCACATTCAAGAGGAACAATAAAAGCAGCCTGCATTGTATAAGCATGATGAACTGGTAAAAGTGCATAGAAAACATCTGTAGAAAAAATTGTAAGATTTGTCTGAGCAATAAATCCATCACAAATAAGGTTTTTATGAGAAAGCATTACACCTTTTGGAATTCCTGTTGTTCCAGATGTAAAGAGAATTGCAGCTGTATCATTTTCTGAAACAGGTTCATTTAATTCTACAGTGTTTTCTGCCTTAAGATTGTAAACATAATCATCTTTTTTAGAATTTAATGATTTGATAAGTAATGAAGGAAATTCTTTAGAAATAAAATCAATTTTTTCAGAATCAACAATTGCAATTTTTGGTTCTGATCTTTTTATAATATTACATACATCCGGTTCATGAAGTCCGTTATCAACAGGAACAATAATTCCTGAGGCATATAAAGTAGCCAGATATACAACTCCCCATTCAGGAGAGTTTTTTCCGCTTACCACAACTTTATCACCTTTTTTAATACCATTTGCAATAAGCCAGTTTGCAAGAACAGTTACTTTTTCAAATACCTGATTATAAGTTAAAGTATTCTTTGAACCATTTGAGCCTTCAAAATCTGTAAAATAAGGTCTGTCCCCATTTCTTTTTACCTGAATCTGAAGCATTTCTGGAAATGTTGGCCATTCACCATTGAAATCTTTTCCTCTAAATTCATCCAGATATTTCCATGGATGTCTTTCAATAATTTTTCCCATACTATGTTTATTCCTCTCTAAAATGACATTTTTTACTTTTTTTGTCATTCTAAAATGAATACAAGAATTTTTCAAGAAATCATTATGATAATTGTAGGGCAAACGCATTATAAACGCTTTTCCGTAATGCTTGCGCGAAGGAGCGGGGCGTGGTTCAAAAACACTCTTTTTGTGGCTGCTGCGAAGCGGCAGTTCAATAGTTTCTATACCACAAAAAGCGTGTAGCGCATTATTGCGCGGTTTTGAATCACGCAACCGTGACTGGGAGCCAAAAAAACGGATTTTTGTTTATAATGCGTTTGCGCTGGCTAAAAATATTCATTAATTAGATATAAGTTATAGACTAAGTATATAAACTTAAGTATAATTAAATTACTTTAATATTATTAAACTTTTTTTAAGAGGTTAAATTATGGGAAAAACAATCGCTCAAAAGATTTTTGCAGAACATCTTGTTGACACTCCATTTTCAAACACTTATGTATTAAAATTAGACCGTGTATTCTGCCACGAAATCACAACTCCAATTGCCATCAATGACTTAGTAGAACGTAATATGGATCGTGTTTATGATAACACAAAAATCAAAGCTGTAATTGATCATGTAACTCCAGCAAAAGACAGTAAAACTGCAACTCAGGGTAAAATTCTGAGAGACTGGGCTCGTAGAAATAACATAAAAGACTTTTTTGATATTGGTTCAAATGGTGTTTGTCATGCTATTTTTCCTGAAAAAGGTTATGTACGTCCAGGTTATACTGTAATCATGGGTGACAGCCATACTTGTACACATGGTGCTTTTGGTGCATTTGCTGCCGGTGTTGGTACAACAGACCTTGAAGTTGGAATTTTAAAAGGAGTTTGCTCTTTCCGTGAACCAAAATCAATTAAATTTGTATTAAATGGCTCTTTAAAAGAAGGCGTATATGCAAAAGATGTTATTCTTCATCTTATTTCTAAAATTGGCGTAAATGGAGCTACTAACTGTGTAGTAGAATTTACAGGCCCAGTTGTTGATAATTTCGGAATGGAAGAAAGAATGACTATTTGTAACATGGCTGTTGAAGCTGGTGCTACAAGTGGTATCTGTTATCCAGATATGAAAACTGTAGATTATCTTTGGGATTTTATTAAAGATGAATTTGGAACTAAAGAAGCTGCATTAGAAGCATATTCTAAATGGCGTTCTGATGATGATGCAGAATATGAAAAAGTATACACTCTTGATCTTTCAGACTTACAGCCAGTATGTACAGTTGGATACAAACCAGATCAGGTAAAAAATATTTCTGAAATGGAAGGAACAAAAGTAAATCAGATTTACATTGGTTCTTGTACAAACGGACGTATTTCTGACCTGAGAATTGCTGCTCAGGTTTTAAAAGGACATCATCTTGCAGAGGGAGTTCGTGGAATTGTTTCTCCAGCTACACCTAAAATTTATCAGATGGCACTTGAAGAAGGAATTATAAAAATCTTCATGGATGCAGGATTCTGTGTAACAAATCCTACATGTGGTGCATGTCTTGGAATGAGTAACGGTGTAATGGCAGAAGGAGAAGTATGTGCTTCAACAACAAACCGTAACTTCAATGGTCGAATGGGAAAAGGTGGTATGGTTCACTTGATGAGTCCAGCTTCAGCAGCTGCAACAGCAATTAAGGGAACAATTTGTAACTCAGAACTTTATAAATAATTTCCACTTTTTAATTTTTTAATGATATATTTATATTAACAATAAATTCTTGGGAGAATTACTATGAAACAATTTGGCGGTTCCGTACTTTTTTTAGATCGCTCTGACATTAATACAGACGAAATCATTCCTGCAAAATATCTTACAGAAATTTCAAAACAGGCTTTAAAACCATATCTTTTGGAAGATCTGAAACTTGAAGGTTTTAATCCTAAAACTGATGTTGCAGGTAAAAAAGTAATTATTACTCGTGAAAACTTTGGTTGTGGTTCATCACGTGAACACGCTCCCTGGGCTCTCGAAGTAAATGGCATCTACGTTGTTGTTGCACCTAACTTTGCCCGCATTTTCCGTCAGAATATGTTCAACTGTGGAATGATGGCTATTGAAATTGATAAAAAATCAATTGAAGATATGTTCCGTACTTTTGCTGATAAAGACACAGAATGTAAGATCGTTTTCAACGATGATGGTACAGCAAAAGTAAAATTAATTGCAGGTTCTTTATCTAAGAGTTATCAGTTCAAATTAGACGATTTTGAAAAAGCTCTTGTAGAAAAAGAAGGCTGGATTGGTTACGCAGACAGCAAATACTAATAAAAGACTTATTTTTGTCCGGTATTTTTTGTTATTGTAAAAGAGTGCACTTGAGTAATTTCAAGTGCACTTTTCACTTAACCTGCTGTTTTTTTATTTTACAGCTTCAAAAATTATATCTGCAATAAATATAGCTGCAAGAATCCATGTAACAACAGGAACTTCTTTAGCTTTTTTACCAGCGATTTTACAGATTACAAATGTAATCATACCAAACATAATACCCTTAGAAATTGAGTATGAGAATGGCATTGCCATAATTGTAACAAATGCAGGAATACCTTCTGTAGGATCTGTAAAATCAATTGTTTTTACACTCTTCATCATTAAATATCCCACAAAAATCAATGCTGGAGCTGTAGCAGCTGCAGGAATCAGAGCAAATAAAGGATTTAAGAACAAAGCAACAAGGAATAAAACTGCAGTTGTAACGGAAGCTAAACCTGTTTTAGCACCAGCAGCAACACCAGAACAAGATTCTACAAATGATGTTACTGTTGAAGTTCCAAGACAAGCACCAACAACTGTACCAATTGAATCAGCCATTAAAGCTCCCTTTACATTTTTAATGTTTCCTTTTTCATCTTTTAAATCAGCCTGCTCTGCTACACCCATCAATGTACCAAGTGTATCAAACATATCTGTAAACAGGAATGTAATTAACACAACTACAAATTTAAGAGAAAGAACGTTACCCCATTCAAATTTAAACAAGTATGGAGCTGCAGGTGTTGCAAAAGGTTTAAAATCCTCAGGAATTGTTGTAACTCCAAAAGGAATACCAATAATAGTTGTAACAATAACACCAATTAAAATCGAACCTGGAACATTCAATACATAAAGAACAATAGTAATAAGCAAACCAAGAGCTGCAACAATTGCACTTGAATGTGAAATATTAAAATTAACAAATCCAACAAATGTACCTGTATCAGTTGAACAAATACCAGCGTTTACTAAACCAATAATTGTAATAAATAAACCAATACCAACTGAAACAGCTTTTTTCATTGTTGCTGGAATTGAATTAATGATAGCCTCACGAATACCAAAAACTGAAAGTAAAATAAAAATTAAACCTTCAACAAATACAGCTGTTAATGCAAACTGCCATGTACATCCCATTCCAAGAACAACAGAATATGTAAAGAATGCATTCAAGCCTAATCCTGGTGCCAGTGCAACAGGAAGATTAGCTACAAATGCCATTACAAGAGTTGCAATTGCTGCTGAAATAGCAGTTGCAGTAAATACGGAATTAAATTCCATACCAGAACCTGAAAGAATTCCTGGGTTTACAGCAAGAATATAAGCCATTGCCAGGAATGTTGTAATTCCACCTGCAATTTCTTTTCCTACGGTAGAACCTCTTTCCTTTATTTTAAATAACTTTTCCATTTAAAACCTCCTGTGGTTTGGAAAAAAAGTGATTCTATTTTAATCCTTATAAAAAAATTAATAAAGATAACAAAAACTTAATTACAGGGCAAACGCATTATAAATGCTTTTCCGTAATGTTGGTGCGAAGGAGCGGGGCGTGGTTCAAAAACACTCTTTTTGTGGCTGCTGCGAAGTGGCAGTTCAATAGTTTCTATACCACAAAAAGCGTGTAGCGCATTATTGCGCGGTTTTGAATCACGCAACCGTGACTGGGAGCCAAAAATTCGGGATTTTTGT
>JALEPQ010000005.1 GCA_022768685.1 Spirochaetia bacterium | reverse complement strand
AAGTTTACGTGCAGCTTCTGGTTTTAATCCACGATATTTTTCTGGAACATTTTCGTTCATTTTTCCATCTGGAGTAAGAAGATTGATTACTTCAAGATTATGGCGTTTACCAACTTCCCAGTCGTTTGGATCGTGAGCTGGAGTGATTTTTACCATACCAGTTCCAAATTCCATATCAACATATTCATCTGCAATAATAGGAATTTCTTTACCAATTAGAGGAAGTTTAAGTTTTTTTCCAACAATTTCCTTGTAGCGTTCATCATTAGGATTTACAGCAACAGCAGTATCACCAAAGAATGTTTCTGGACGTGTTGTAGCAACTTCAATTTTTCCAGAACCATCTGCATATTCATAGTAAAGGTGGTACATTGCACCGGCAGTATCTTCATGATCAACTTCATCATCAGCAAGAGCAGTACCACAACGAGGACACCAGTTTACAAGGCGTTTTCCCTTGTACATAAGTCCCCGTTCATAAAGAGTAACAAATACATCACGAACAGCACCACTTAAACCTTCATCATAAGTAAAACGTTCACGGTCCCAGTCTGTAGAGTTACCAAGTTTTTTCTGCTGCTTTACAATAATACTGTGATGTTCTTCCTTAACCTGCCAGGTACGTTCAAGGAACTTTTCACGGCCAAGGTCATTACGAGTTTTACCTTCTGCTTTGAGTTTGCGTTCAACAACGTTCTGTGTAGCAATACCGGCATGATCAGTACCTGTTACCCAGAGAGTATTATCACCCTTCATACGATGATAACGAACAACAATATCCTGAAGAGTATTGTTAAGACCATGTCCCATGTGAAGAACACCAGTTACGTTTGGAGGAGGAATGACGACAGAATAAGTATTAGTTTTTGTGTTGCACTCTGCACACTGACAGTGAACCGGATTTGCTTCGTCTGAAACCGGTTTAAAATAACCTTTACTTTCCCATTCATTGTAAATGCGATCCTCAAAAGTTTTAGGATCATAAGCTTTTTCTAATTCAATAGCTTTCATTTTTCAATCATTCCTTCTCTTAAAATAAATTTGTATAAGTATAGTGCATTTAAAAACTATGTACAATTACACTTCATTTTTTACCAGGGCTTCCGCATTATAAACGCTTTTTCCGTAATGTTGGCGCGAAGGAGCGGGGCGTGGTTCAAAAACACTCTTTTTGTGGCTGCTACGAAGCGGCAGTTCAATAGTTTCTATACCACAAAAAGCGTGTAGCGCATTATTGCGCGGTTTTGAATCACGCAACCGTGACTGGGAGCCAAAAAATCGGATTTTTGTTTATAATGCGTTTGACCTGGGAGTAAGACTTGTTTTAAGTAAACTCTAATAGTAAAATTGTTATAAAGAGGATTTTTTGAAAGAAGAATATACAATAGTTGTTCCTGATAATAATGTGCTTTCCTGTGTCTGTGGAACAAATGACAGTAATTTAAAACTCATTGAAGAACATCTTGGTGTGCCGGTTTTTACAAGAGGAAATGAGCTTTCTGTAGAAAATAATGATCCTGCAATCTGCCAGAAATTCCAGTTTATTGTGGACAGAATAATTGATGAAGTAAATGCAGGCGGAAAAAATGATAAGGATATTGTTCTTTCAGTATTAAATGCACCTAAAAAAGTTTCTATGGATGATCAGGTGATTATGGTTCCTGGTGCACTCCGTAGAGTTTATCCACGTACACAGAATCAGGCTGAATATATAAATATGCTTCAGACAAAGGATATGGTTTTTTGTACTGGCAGTGCTGGAAGTGGAAAAACATTCCTTGCTGTGGCACAGGCACTCTTTTTAATTTTAACTCACAAAAAAAATAAATTGATAATTACACGACCTGTTGTTGAAGCTGGCGAAAGTCTGGGGTTTTTGCCTGGTGATCTGGAAGATAAAATAGATCCTTATCTTCGTCCTCTAAAAGATTCAATGGAAACTTTACTTCCAGCAGAAAGTGTAAAAAGACTTTTTGAAGCTGGTATTATAGAAGCAGCACCTTTAGCTTACATGCGTGGTCGTACATTGAATAATTCTGTTATAATTCTTGATGAAGCCCAGAACGCTACTATTCCTCAGATGAAAATGTTCCTTACCAGAATGGGTGAAAATTCTAAGGTATATGTAACTGGAGATCCTAGTCAGGTAGATTTGCCACGTAAAGTGGAATCTGGATTAATGCATTCAATCAGTATTCTGTATAAAATAGATGATATTGGATTTATGGAACTGACAGCTGATGATGTTGTCAGAAATAATCTTGTTAAAAAGATAGTGAAGGCTTATGAACATGAAAAAGAACAATTCTAAAAAAGATTCTACGGTAAAGAGTTTTTTTGAATATATGGGAAAATACATTAAGGTAAAATATCCATATATAATTATTGCATTTATTGGTTTTCTTTTAGTGAGTTTATTAAATTTCGCAAAAATCAGCACAGTTCAGACTGTTGCTTCTTTTACTCTTGAAGAGTACGAAATTGGACAAATTTCTGACAGAACAATAATTGCAGAAAAAGATCTGCCTCCAGATGAAATTAATCCGGTTTCAATTTTAAAAGGGGAAAAAATCATAAAAAAAGGTTTTCCTATTACTGAAGAAAATTATTCTAAACTTCAGAAAATGGCGGAATCTCCTTTGTTTATTGATTACCGTTCTTTTGCCAATGGTGAACTTTTTATTTTCCTTCTGGTAATTACATGGTTTATTCTTTTTTCTTTTGTTCCAGGGGATAAAAAAATTGAAGTCAGGGAATCTATAGTTCATTTAATTTTCTTTTTGATTTTGTATGCAATGACAGCTTTCCTTGGAAAATTCAAATTTTTTAATGATGAATATTCCATTTGTATGATTTTACCAACATCAATGTTTATAATGCTTATAACCATTCTTTACGGAAATATTTCAGCTGTAATTATTTCATTTATGCTTTCATTTGGGGTTTTAAATGCCTGTGGCTGGTATATTCCAACTTTTATTTATTCTCTGGCAAACTGTTTAACATCTGCCATAATTGTCAGAAAAATTGATAAACGAATTGATCTTATTCTGGCGTCCCTGATTGTTTCTGTTTTGAATGCTGTTTATATGGTTTTGATTCTTGTTATTTTTAATGAAGAAATTGCTTCTGTAATCGGAAAACTTGTAATTGGAGTTGCCTTAAACGGACTTCTTTCAGGTGTCCTTACACTGGGATTGTTGACTCCATTAGAAATGGTTTTAAATACAGCATCTGTTTTCCGTTTAATGGATTTAAGCGATGTTAATAATCCTCTTTTAAGGAAAATGATGGTTCAGGCCAGCGGATCTTATCAGCATTCAATGATGGTTGCTCAGCTTGCAGAAAGTGCGTGCCGTGAAATAAATGCTAATTCTCTACTTGCCAGAGTAGGTGCCTACTATCATGATATTGGAAAAGTAGAGCAGCCTGAATATTTTACTGAAAATAATTTTGATGGAAAAAATAAACATGATGAATTAAATCCAACTATGTCTGCTTCTGTAATAAAAAGTCATGTAAGAAAAGGTGTGGAAAAAGCTTATGAATTAAGAATGCCAAAAGCTGTAATAAATATTATTTCAGAACATCACGGAAATGATGTAATTGGTTATTTCTACAATAAAGGTGTAATTCAGCAGGATGAATCTTTAACACCAGAGGACTTTTCTTACCCGGGAAATCCTCCTTCATCAAAAGAATCTGCTGTAGTAATGCTTGCAGATACTGTGGAAGCTGCCTGCCGTTCTCTGGATAATCCTACAGTACCTCGACTGGAGAAATTTATTACAACTCTGGTAAATGGAAAAATGGAAAGAAAACAGCTGGATAATTGTGATTTAACTTTCCGTGATATTACAAAAATAAAAGATGTTTTTGTTCAGATTTTAGGTGCTTATTATCATACACGAATTAAATATCCAAATCAGAAAGATCCTGATGCAGATAAAACAACTGAAAAAGCCAGTGAAAAGTCTGCAGAAAAAGGAGATGTAAGATAAAACCGCTAAAATAGCGCGGCTTTATATTACTAAAGTTTGCGTTGCAAACTTTTTCTTGAACTGCTGTTCCTCATTACATTACGGAACAGCGTAAAAAGTCAATCGATTGTTGAAACAATCTTCTTGACTTTTTATGGGAGGAGAGATAAATGAAAAATAGAGTATTAATTACAATGCAGGAAGGTGTTTCAGAACCTGATTGGCTTGGCAATGTTGAACCTTTTATGCAGCTTGTTATGAAAAAACTTCATTTCAATCATGAAGAAGTTTCCATCATGTTCTGCAACGATTCTTATATTCAGGAATTAAACAAAAATTACCGTCAGATAGATAGTGCAACAGATGTTCTTTCATTTGAAAATGAAGAATCTTATAAAGATGAAGAAGGAAAATGGAAATGTGCAGGAGATATTGCAATCAGTCTTGATATGCTTCCTGTTAATGCGGAATATTTTAACGTCGATAATAATAACGAATTAAAAAGACTTTTAGTTCATGGTTTGCTTCATCTTAATGGTTATGACCATGGTGAAGAGCACATTGAAAAAGGTGTAGAACCAGAATGCAAAATGCTAAAAAAGCAGGAAAAATTATTGTTAAAATTAAAGGATGAAATAATTATAAAATGAGTTTTTTGTGGCTGAAAAAGAAAAATAAACATTCCTCAAATGAAGATGAAGTTCAGAATGAAATCTTAAAAGAAGAAAAAGAGGATATGATTCATGGAGTTGAGGGACTTTCTGAAACTGCTGTTAAGGAAGTAATGATTCCTCGAATTGATGTTGATTTTATTTCTGTGGATACTCAGAAAGATGAACTTTTTCAGAAAATTATTAATAGCGGACATTCTCGTTTTCCAATTTATTCAGATTCAATTGATAACGTAATTGGTGTTCTTTATGTAAAAGATTTAATAAAAAATTTTGCAGTTTCAAATGAAATAGATTTGAAAAAGATTATTCGTAAAGCCTATTTTGTTCCTGAAAGTAAAAGAATAGATTCCTTACTTCGAGAATTTAAACGTCAGCATCTTCATATTGCTATGGTAATTGACGAATACGGTGGAATTTCAGGAATTATCACAATGGAAGACATTATTGAAGAAATTGTTGGTGATATTCAGGACGAATTTGATAAAGAACAGGAAAATATTGTTGAAGTAAATGAAAATATCTGGATTTGTGATGCAAGAATTGACCTGGATGATTTAAATGAAGCTTTGGAAGCAGACTTTCCAAATGAAGAATTTGATTCTTTAGGTGGTTTTGTTTTTGATTTATTTGGAAAAGTTCCTGTAAAATATGAAAAGGCTTCCTGGAATGGTTATGATTTTATTGTTCAGGATATGGAAGGCCATAGAATTAATTTAATTAAGGTTATTAAAAATAATGAAGTTGAAAAATCTAAAGAATAGTCTGTTTTTAAGAATATCTGCTTTACTGTTTATCTTTACGGCTTCACTTTTTGGTGCAGAGCGAAATGCCCTTGATTTGTATAATAAGGCCCTGGCTGCTGAAGCTGAAGAAAACTGGTATGTGGCAGAACAAAACTATATTGAAGTAGTAAATATAAATCCTGCATTTTCCGATGCCTGGTTTAGACTTGCAGATTGTTCTTACAGATTAGGTGAATATGATTTAGGTCTTCAGTATCTTTCGGAAGCTGAACGATATCAGAAAAATAATTCTAAAATTCAAAATTTAAAGGGTATGATTTTTTTAGCTTTGGGGCAGATAGACGAAGCTAAGGAAATTTTTAATGAGATTTTAAAAAAGTACCCTAATGATATAGATGCACATTTTGGACTTGCTGAAATTGAACTATATAGCGGTAAATACAGTGGTGCAGAAGAACAGTATATAGAGGCTCTAAAACGTCAAAATTCCAATAGAAAAGCATTACTTTCCCTTGCGCTGATATATGCCCAGACAGACAGATATTCTTTAGCAGAAAAATATTTGAATCAGGCAATGTCATATTACTCAGGTGAAAGCGAAGTTCATTATATTGCAGCAATCATTTATTTGATGAAAGGTGAATATAAGGAATCTGAAAAGCATGCAAAAATTGCTGTAGAAATAAATGGAAATTATGATAAAGCATATTCTCTTTTGTCATCAGTTTTATTTTTACAGGGAAGATATAAAGATGTTATTGATTTGACTGATTTTTTAATTGGAAAAGACAGAAATAATGCTTCTGCCTGGTATGTAAAGGGGCTTTCTCTTTATAAACTTGGCAATAATGAAGATGCAATAGAAATGTGGATTACCGGTCTTGAAATTTTTCCTCAAGATGAATTGATGAGAACACAGCTGGAACTTCTTTTAAGAAATACAACTCCGCTTACAGATGAAAGAAGGCGGGAAAGTGCAGTTTACCATCTGAATAATGCCGCTTTATATGAAACACATTATGATAGAAGTGGACTTGTTTACGAATATCAAAGGGCACTTTTACTAGATCCAAAAAATAAAGAAGCTCGTCTTGCCTATGCAAATATTCTTGAAATGAACGGTATGCATGAACTTTACTTGAATCAACTGCAGTTTGTTCAGGATAATTATGAACTTAACACAACCTTAAAAGACACTATAGAAGCTTATGATTCTCTTCTTTCTGATACTCTGGCTAAACAATGGAATGTGGATCCTTTTTATTTAGATAAAATCCGATGGAATATTGCAATTTTTTATACAGAAAAAACAAACAACATTCATCATGCAGATGCACAGCGTTTAACAGCACTTGCCTGTAGTGATATTTTTTCTGGAATTGCCATTACTTCTGTAAAAACACAGGTAACTCCAGTTTCCAGTTATGCAGAAGCCTTTAGAACTGCAAGAACAAATAATTTTGATTATTTCATTCTTGTGAAACTTAATGAAGGAAAAGAAGATATTACTCTGGAAGCAAATATGTTTTCTGGAAGAACAGGGACAAGAACTTTTCAAAAATCTTTTTACGCCACAGGAAATAACAGATATTCAACTGTTTTAAGAAGATTTAGAAATTCTGTACTTGATCAGCTTACTGTAAAAGGAAAAATTCTTGCAAGAAATGGTAAGACTGTTCTTGTTGATTTGGGAAAATCAGAAAATATTTTAAAAGATTCAGAATTCAGAATTGTAAAAAAAGGCTGTGTTAGAACATCTGATGCTGGCTCTGGATTAATTTACAAAGATGAAGATGCTGTAGGTACACTGATTATAACAAAAACCGGTGAAGAAGTTTCTGAGGCTGTAATTACAGAAAAAGGATTTTATGATCGTATTAATATAGATGATGAAATTGTGCTGATTAAAGTTCCTGAAACAAAAGCTGAAGGTGCAATTGATACAGTTCCAAATGCTGATAATAATGGAAATGCACTTACTGTAAGTTCAGTTTCTGGTGAAGCACTGGTTAATGAAATTAAAAAAGCTGTTGAGCATCCTGCAATTTTAGATTTGCTGAGAGATGTATATTAATTTAAGGATTAGGAATTTTTATGAAAAAGGTTATATCATTTTTAATAGTTTTTTTTATGGTTTTATGTTTATTTGCAGAAAAACCACTTGTCCATGATGTTGATGCTGTTGCTGGAAAGGGAACTGGAATTAATATTTCTTGGACTTTACCAGCAAAAAGTGAAAAACCTTTATCAAAAATCAGAATCTATAAATCAACTTTACCAATAACAAATTTTGCTGATATAAAGGACAATGAGCCTTTAGTAGAGCTTTATCCTGAAGAAACTGCATATACGGATTATGTTTATGATTTTAAAGACTATTTCTATGCGGTTGTGGCAGTTACAGATAAACCTTATGATCTTATACTTCCTTCAATAAACGCCACAATAAAGGGAACTCATATAAATCCTAAAATTCCAGAGGAAAAATTTGAGAAAATTGAAGAAGATAAAATTTATGCAGATGGTACATTGCGTGAAACACCTCTACCATTTATTGACTATGTGGAAGGATTAGATACAAAAGAAACTATTTCAGAAGAAGCTGTCATAAGTGCAAAAAAGCTGGCTAAAAAGACAGGTACTTCAAAAAAACTTACTCAATATTATTTTGAAGAAGATTTAGTTTCTCCCGATGGAGGAGATGATTTTTTATTATTTAATATTTTGAAAAATTACTTTGTTCAAAAAAAATATAATGAAACTATAACAAATCTGGAAAAAATTACAGGTACAAATATCAGTGAAGAAACAAGAAATAGGGCAATCTTCTATATTGGAGAATCTTATTATTTTCTTGGTGATTATGAAACTGCCATTAGAACTTTTGTCAAAGTTGAAACTGTTTATCCTACACTTGCAAAAAAGTGGATTACTTCTGCATTAAATCTAATGTAGCAAAAGAGTCTTCTATTTTCATTGTAACTAACTGATTTTTTTGATATTTTATAAATATGTTAGAAGAATTAAAAATCCCGATTGAAGAACTAAAAAACGAAATAAACAATGTATGGGGGCGTCTTTGACTCTGCTTCCATAGATAAAGCAATCAAAGAAAAAGAAAAACTTACTGAATCAGAGGGTTTCTGGGATAATCACGAATCTGCAGAAAAAGTTATGAGCCAGATTCGTAAACTAAAAGGCAGAGTTGAACCATGGAGAAAACTCCTTTCAGATATGGGCGACCTTGATGCAATGTATGAACTGGCAGAAGAAAGCGGTGAACAGGGTGATGAAGATGAAGTTCGCCAGATGCTTTCTGATTGTAAAGAAAAATTCGAAAAATTAAATATTTTAAATCTCTTAAGTGGCGAAGCTGATCAGAATGATGCTTATTTAACTATTCATGCCGGGGCTGGTGGAACAGAAGCTTGTGACTGGGCTTTTATGCTTAGTAGAATGTATTTGCGCTGGGCAGAAAGGCATGGGTATAAAACTGAAATTATGGATGAACTGGAAGCTGAAGGTGGAATAAAATCCATCACAATTCAGATTTCAGGTGATTTTGTATATGGATATTTAAAAGGCGAAGGTGGAATTCATCGTTTAGTTAGAATTTCTCCTTTTGATGCAAATGCCAGAAGACATACTTCTTTTGCTTCTGTTTACGTGTATCCAGTTCTTGATGATACAATTGAAGTTGAAATCAGACCAGAAGATTTGAGAGTTGATACATATCGTGCTGGTGGTAAAGGCGGGCAGCATGTAAATAAAACTGATTCTGCGGTTCGTTTTACACACCTTCCTACAGGTATAGTTGTTGCATGTCAGACAGAACGAAGTCAGATTTTTAATCGCCAGGCTTGTATGTCCATGTTAAAAGCCAGACTTTACGAATATTATCGTGAACAAAAAGAAAAAGAAAACTCAAAATTTGCTGCAGATAAAAAAGACAATTCATTTGGAAGTCAGATTCGTTCTTATGTATTCTGTCCTTACACAATGGTAAAAGATCATAGAACTAAATTTAACGTAGGTAATGTTCAGGCTGTAATGGATGGTGATCTGGATGAGTTTATGAATGCTTATCTTGTTGCCAAATGGAAAGGTCTTCCAATGGATGGTGGCGAAGATACTGACGATGAAGAATAAACATAAGTTTTTCTGTATTTTATTTTTTCTCACAAATGCCTTTTGCTTTGCAGAATCTACTTATGTGATTGGAGCTGAACGTTTTAGATTTACAAGAGGACAGGAATCTTCTTCAGTAGGTGAAGCTGCTGCTGAAATGTTTCCTGTTGGAATTCTGGAAAAAATGGGTGAAACTATGTCACGAGCCATTTTGCCAGATGAAAAACTTGAGCGAAAAAGATTTGAGCTGCAAAAAGAAAGAATAACATTGTATTCTTCTTTGGCCTCAGAATATCGTAAAAGAGATTCACTTTTTTTAAACGATTATTCAGCTTTACAGCTTAAAAAAAAACTTGCTGAAAAAGATAAGTCAATAAAAGAAATTCAAGATAAAATAGACAGTAATCTTAAGTCTTTACGGGAAGCTGAAATAGAATGTACTGAAAACCTTAAAACTATTGAAGGTCAGAATTTTACTTCAGATAATGAAGATTCAAAATCAGAATTAAGAAAGTATGTAAATCTTTTTAAGCATGTTTTCTCCAAAGAAGAAGATCTTGTTACTTTTGAAGATATAAAGTTTTATAACAATGATTTTACTTCTTTATTTTCTCCTTCTGAAAGTGCAAAAAAAGCAGGATACGACAGTTATGCATTTGAAAAAGAAGTAGTGGCAGCTAAAATTAATACTTTGCTGACAGGTACAATTACTAATTATGGTGATTATTTTTCTGTTGTTGTAACTGCTTATTCATATCCTGGAAAGAAAAATCTGGGAACTGTAATGGAAATAGGTACATTGCAGGAATCTGATCTTCTTGTAGAAAATCTGGCAAGACAGCTTATTCCTCTGATTTCTAATTCGCTTCCAGTAAGTTTTAATTTAAATTTACAGCCTGCTGAAGCTTATGTACATGTTTATATTGACGATGTTATACACGATATTCTGGATTCAGAAATAGTATTGAACTCAGGAGTTCATACTCTGCAGTTTGTAGCTGATGGTTATAAAACCTGCCGTACGGAATATTTTTTTGAAGGAAATAAAAAATATAATATTGAAGTCCAGATGGAACCTGTTGAAGAGGGTTTTGTTATGCTGGGATTGTTAAAACCTTTGGATGGTATTGTTTATGCAAACGGAATTGCAGCAGAAGAAATTAACAGACAGAAATCTAAAATAATGATAAACGGAAATAATATTATAGGTGAATTTATATCAGATAATGGAGAATCAGCATTTTATTATATCCCCGAAAAAATGATTTATGATGGAAGTTTTGTCTATATAAATCCAAAAACTTTTGACAGAAATGAATATCTGGAAAAGCGAAGAAAAATTATGTATGGTTCCTACAGTCTTCTTATAACTTCATTAATTCCTTCTTTTTATATCTATGGCCGCTATTTTAACGAAGCAAAAAAATATAATGATCAATTAGGAAATTATGAAGAAGCTATAAAATGGCAGAATATTTCTCAGACGTCTGCAAGAATTTCAGCAGGATTTGGAGTTTTTTTTGCTTTTGAACTTGTCAGATATCTGATAGCTGCCAATTCTGTTTTACCACAGGAAGCTAAAATTCCAGGAAAAAATGCAATAAAAAAGATAAATAGTTCTGATTTCTCTTCTGTCATACCGGAAGAAAAAAACTTTCAGGGAACAGATTCTGCTGAAAATTCAGAAATTATAAAATCTATTGAGGAGAATGAACAGTGAAAAAATCATTTGGTGAAAGAATAAAAAGTTTGTTTTCAAAGACAAGTAAAATCAATGAAGACTTTTATGATGAACTTACAGATATGCTTGTTGAAGGTGATGTTGGAGCTAAGACAGCTTTCCAGATTGTAGATGAACTTTCTGAAATTTGTTCTCATGAAAAGATTACTGATCAGAATGAAATAATGCAGAAGCTAAAGGCTCTTTTGCTTGACTGTGTAAAGGCTGTAGAATTAAAACCTGAAACTGATAAACAGAATGTGTGGATGATATTAGGTGTAAATGGCGTTGGTAAAACAACATCAGTTGCAAAAATGGGTAACTATTTTAAGGAGCATGGAACAGAAAATATTGTTCTTGCCAGTGCAGATACTTTCCGTGCTGCTGCAATAGAACAGTTGAATATGCATGGTGATAAATTGGGAATTCGTGTTGTAAGTCATCAGCATGGTTCAGATCCATCTGCAGTTGTTTTTGATGCCGCAGATGCTGTAAAAGCAAAGGGACCAGGTCTTGTTCTGGCTGATACTGCAGGCCGACTTCATAATAAAGAAAATCTTGTCAGGGAATTACAGAAAATTGACAGGACTTGTTCATTAAAAGCTGATGAAGGATGTTACAAAAAAATTATTGTAATTGATTCAACAACAGGGCAAAATGCTCTTCGTCAGGCAGAAGTCTTTAATGATGCTGTAGGTGTAGATGCCATAATCATGACAAAATGTGATTCAACAGCAAAGGGTGGTGTTGCAGTTTCTATTGGACGAGAATTAAATCTTCCTGTTGCATTTATCTGTACTGGTGAAAAATATCTAGATATTTCTCTTTTTGATGCTGAAAAATATATTGATGATTTTTTAGGCTTATAGGAAAAAAAATTGCTTAGGAAAAAAATTACTGCATTAATTTCCATTTTGATTTCTCTTTGTTCTACGGCGTTTTGCAGTGATTTTTTCTTTCAACTGTCACTTTGTGCTGTTAAAGGCAGTTGTGAAGTTCATGAAATTGAAAAATTTTATTTACCTGAAAATATCAATTTTCTTATAGATAGAAATGTAATTGATAATGGTAAAATAATCCCATTTTTGGAAAAACTGTTTCCTGAAGAAAAAGGGGTTTTAGAAGGATCTGGCTTTTATATTGCTGAAAATGACACTGGAGAATGGGTTGAACAGGTATTACTCCAGATTGAAGAAGAGAAGATAGCAGAAAGTTTGTCTGAACTGGAAGATAATAATAAAAGTTCATTAATGCCTCCTGAAGAAGATTATGAAAATCTTGTAGAAAAGAACTGCCTTAATTCAAATTCAGAGTTGTTTTATCAGGAATTTGGTTCTGAAATATTTATTCCTAAGAAACTTTCCGATGGAAAATCAGTGGTCACTATTGTAAATAATGATGAAATAAAGCGATTCTTTTATGATCAGTTGTACAGAATTGAAAAAAAGGAATTCTGGACAAATAAAATCTCTCCTGTTACTAGAATAAAAACAGAAGAATATGAATATGATGAAGATTCCTTAAAACCTTTAACTCTTACAGTTTCTGATAATGCCTATAGAAAACGATATTATTATCAGGAAGATGGAATTCCTTACGAACTTAAAATTTATGAATTAAAAGATAAAAAGTATATACTTCAGTCTAAAACCCGATATGTTTATGATGATGAAAAAAGATTATTAAAAGAAGAACAGATAAATTACACATATTCAAATATGAAAATTACAGATACTTTTGTAAAAAAACATATATTTAAGTATAATTTTGAAGGTATTCCTGCTGATGAAGATTATTATGAAGATGATGTTCTAAAAATGAGTACAAAACATTCAGACGTAAAAGGCACTTACACACAGCATATCTTCTTTGATGATAAGTTTTCTGTTAAAATTTTTTACGAAGATGATATAAAAATAAAAGAAGAATTTAATACGGATGGTAAAAAACGAGTAAAAGAATATGAAAAAAGGTAAGGGGTTTTTTTATAATCTTAAGTGGATAAATTTTGTTTCAAGCCGGTTCTCACGAGTTGATAGAAAAGGAAGAAGTGCTGTAACTTCAGCTTTGGCTACATTGGGAATCTGCTTTGGTGTAATGACTTTAATTGTTGTAATGAGTGTAATGAATGGTTTCCAGATGAGCTTTATAGATGCAATTTTAGAAATTTCTTCATTTCATGTACGTGTAGAAAATCTTCCTTCCCAACAGGAAAGTGAGTTTTTAGACTTCTGTAATAAATCAAAAAATATTATTTCAGTAACTCCTTTTTATGAGGCTCAGACTCTGATGACAAGTAAAAAAAATAAAGAAGGAGCAGGAATTATCAGGGCTGTGGATCCTGATATTTTTAATGAGGATTTAAAATTCAGGGAACAGCTTAATCTTATTGCCGGAAAATTTAATTTATCTGAACCATATAATATTGTGCTGGGTAGTGGCCTTGCAAAAAATCTTGGAGTTACAATAGGAAGCATCGTAAATCTTCTGGTTCTTAGTGGTGGTTCTGATGTTGATTTGATTTCTAATGAGCGCAATTTTAAAGTTGTAGGATTGTACTCAAGTGGATATAACGAAATTAATGCATCCTATGCTTTTGTAAGTTTAGATGCTGGAAAAACAAATTTTGGTGAGAATGCAAAAAAGATATGGGGAATAAAATTAAAAAATTCTAATGATTTTATGCATACAGTAACTCAGCTTTCCAGAAATTTCAATGAATCTAAAGTTACTACATGGAAAGATTATAATAAAGGTTTTTACGGAGCCCTTAGAATTGAAAAAAATATGCTTCTTCTTCTTGTAGCTTTGATTTTTGTTGTTGTAGCAATTAATATTTATAACGGAATGCGCCGTCTTGTTTATGAACGCCGAAGTGAAATTGCAATTTTATCAGCTCTTGGGGCTAAAGAAAAAGATATAAAATCTATTTTTATAATGAGAGGTTTTGTAACAGGTGCTGTTGGAGCATTTTCCGGTCTTATTTTGGGCCTTTTAATAAGTGTAAATTCTGATTTTGTTTTTACTGCTGCTTCTAAATTGTTGTATTGGATTCAGTATGGAATTACAGCGGTTTTCAACAGGCAGAATCTGATTTATGTTCAGGAAAATTCAACTTACAATCTATATGCTTCTATTCCTGCCAGAATATTTTTCAGGGAAGCTGTTTTTATCACTTTATTTGGTATTATTTCACCTTTATTTGCCAGCTGGTCTGCAAGTAAAAATGTTTTGAAACTTACAGTAGCGGAGGTACTTCATAATGAGTAGCATTGTTTCTATTAAAAATCTGGAAAAAACTTATATTACAGACAGTGAACAACTGAATATTCTTCATAATTTAAATCTTGAAGTTGAAGAAGGCAGCAAAATTGTAATTGTTGGAGAAAGTGGAAGTGGAAAATCTACTTTGCTTAATATTTTAGGTGGAATAGATTCTGTTACTTCTGGTACAGTTATGGCTGGAAAGTGGAATGTAGGTAAACTGAAAGAAGATGAACTTGCAGAATATAGATCTTCTTTCCTTGGTTTGATTTTCCAGTTTCACTATCTTTTGAAAGATTTTACTGCATTGGAAAATGTTTATATGCCTGCTTATATTGCTGGAGTACCAAAAAAAGAGGCAATAAATAGAGCTGAACAGTTATTAAATGATGTTGGTGTATATGAAAGAAGAAATCATCTTCCTTCCCAGCTTTCTGGTGGAGAAAGACAGCGTGTTGCTACAGCCAGAGCATTAATAAATGATCCTACATTAATTCTGGCAGATGAGCCTACTGGAAATCTGGATCCAGCTAATGCTTCCATGATAGGAGATTTACTTTTTTCGATGGTAGAAAAATATAAAAAGACATTATTTATGGTTACACATGATTTGAGTCTTGCTTCTAAAGGTGGTATTTGTTACAAAATTTTTGAAGGGCATCTTGAACAGACTTATTTTTCTGGAGATGCAAAGTAATGACTTTCAAATCTTCTCTTAAATTTGCAAAAAGTTTAATTTTTCCAAAGGCAGAAAAAAACTCATCTGCACGAAGAAGTATTTTTGGTGCAATTATCTGTATTGGTTTAAGTATAGTGCCTCTTGTTGTTGTAATGTCTGTTTCAAATGGGCTTATAGATGGAATGACAGAAAGAATTATAGGACTTTCTTCAAGTCACATTCAGGCTTTTGTTTCAAGTAAAAGTTCGGATGTAGTTTCTGCTGAAAAGTTCATTGAATCTTCTGCAAAATATTCTCAGAAAATAGAAGGAATAAAAAATTCTTATCCTCAGGTTTCTGTTTCTGCCTTAGTTGCAGGAAAATCAGAAAGAAAAGGTGGAGAAATCAGAGCAATAGAAAGAGATATTTTTGAACGGAATAAGGATTTTAAGAAATTATTTACAGTATGTAGTGGTTCTGTAGAAGATTTTATAAATGGAAATGGAAAAGATGCTATAGTAGGACAGAAACTTGCAGCAGACTTAAATCTTTCTGTAGGAGACACTTTCCGGGTTATTACAACAAAAATAATCAATGGAAAAATTTCTCCAAAATTAACTTCTTTTAAAATAAAAGCAATTATTACTTCAGGTTATCAGGAACTGGATGAACTCTGGATTTTCTTACCTATTGAAGTGGCCTATGCAAGTCTTTCACTTACAAATGCATCATATTCAATTATGTTTGAAACAGAAGATGCTAATTCCTCGGATGTAGTTCGAATTCAGCATGAAATCCAGCAAACTGCAGGACGATATGCAAATGTCTACCGCTGGGACCAGATTCATACAGCTGAATTTGAAAACTTTTCTTCAACTAAGGTAATGTTAATTTTTATAATGATGCTTATAGTGCTGGTTGCCTCAATAAATATTTCTTCTGCAATAGTAATGCTTGTAATGGAACGTCAAAAAGAAATTGCAATTTTAAAAAGTATAGGTGCTGCTCCCTCAGGAATTACACTTTCCTTTTTGATTACCGGACTTGCTTGTGGTACTGGTGGTGTAATCTTAGGATTACCTTTAGGGCTCCTGTGTTCTGTAAATGCTAATGGTTTAATCAAAATGCTGGAAATGATTGTAAACTGGTTTGCCAAAATTGGATATTTTTTCAAGGGGATTCCTGTAAATGAAGTTTCTCAAATCAAACTTATGGATCCTGCATACTATCTGCAGGAAATTCCTTTAGATATTCCATTTAAGCAGCTGTTTTTTGTTGTTGCGGCTACACTTGTTCTATCTCTTATAGTGTCTTTGATTCCTTCTGCAAAAGCTGGAAAAGAAAAGCCTTTAGATATTTTACGCAAAAATTAGTTTTCAGTTTATAATTTTAGTAATTATTGGAGAGTGAAAATTGAAAGTTTGCAGTGTTTGTGGAACTTCATTAGAAGAAATTATAAATACACAGAAAATTGGATGTCCTGAATGTTATTATAATTTTGAAGAAGAATTTAAGGAATCGCTTAAAAAAAATGATATTGAGCTGCCATATAAAGGTTCTTTGCCAAAACATCTTAAAGGTTATAAATCTACTTTGGTAAATAGAATTGAAGTTCAATTAAAACTTGATGAAGCTGTAGCAAACGAAGAATATGAAAAAGCCGCCTTATACAGAGATTATCTGCGGGTTTTAAATCATCAGAAAGTTTCAAATGGAGAAGAAAAGGAAGATGCCGCAAAATAATCAAAATGAACAGATGCCCTGGTTTTCTTGTCCTGGACCTTATGAAGATGTAATTCTTTCTACAAGATGTCGTATATCAAGAAACCTGGCGGATTTTCCATTCCCCTCAAAGCTTTCTGAAGATGATTTACAAAGGGTAAATTCTCTTGTTTATGATGCTTTTAATGAAAATCCTCATTACCATTTTATAGACTTTAATAATATTTCCTATCTTGGAAGAGACATACTTAAAGATAAAAATATTATAAAAGATGTAAAAAACTTTTCCTGTAGTGCAGTTGTTCTTGATGAAAATGAATCTACCACCTGTCTCGTAAATGAAAAAGACCATGTAAAAATAGCATCTTTTGTGAGTGGTTTAGATTGTGAAAAAGCTATGGAAAACACCTATAAGGTGGATGAATTCCTTCAAAAAAAATTACAATTTGCTGCAAGTTATGATTTTGGATATTTAACAACATATCTGAAAGATTGTGGAACAGGCATGAAAATCACTATCAGAATTTTCATTCCAGGTATAATAATGGCTGGTAAATTTGACAGTATAATTGCATTAGTTCAAGAAAAGAACCTTTGTATTCAGCCTGTATACAAAATGGAGGGGACAACTGATTTTGGATGCTGTATTTTTGATATATTTCCAGGTTCTTCCTCTCGTGGTACAGAATTAGATCAGCTGGCAGTTTCTCAATCTATTGGTTTATTAATTTTGAAAACAGAACGCAAGATTCGGTCGGAATTTGCCGATAATAATCCTACAATAGTCCATAATTTTGTAAACCAGTCTTATGCTAAGGCTATGTATTCACTTTTACTTTCTTATGAAGATGTTGTGAATATAATTTCCGGTATAAAATGGGGATTGCAGCTTGGTGTTATTGAAGGAATTTCAGAAGATGAATTAAATGCTTTGTATTATCGTACAAAACATGGTCATCTGCTTTATTTAAGTGAAAATTATCCTTTCACTTATGAACAAGACCTGAAATCTGACCAGGAAATGCAAATTGAAAGATTAAGGACAATTGTAATTCAACAGGCTTTTGAACATATACAATTTAAAAAGTAGCCTGCAGAGGTTTATAATTGAAAAACTTTTCTCCTAGAGCAAAACGCATTTTATTTGCCTATGCACAAGACGAAGCTAGAAAAATTGGAAGTGAACAGCTTTTTCCAGAACATGTCATTCTTTCATTGTTAAGACGCAAAGAAGGAATTGGGTATCTTGTTTTCACCAGATTGGGATTAAATCCCCTTGATTTACAGTCCAGAATTCAGAAATTCTTTGAAAGTGATGTAAAAGAACCAACTATAAATGCCGTTCCTAAAAGTGTCCGTTTTGAACAGATGATTGATAATGCAGATTCAGAAAGTTCTTTTCTGCATAATGAATATCTTGGTACAGAACATCTTCTTTTAGCTGCAGCTCGTGAACCAGGAAGTATTGTTGAAAAATATTTTACTGAAAATGGATGTACTTTTCTTGATGTCCGTTTTTCTGTATTAGACTTACAGACAGAAAATCTTTCTTCTACAAAAAAATCAGCTGCAGAAAATCTTGTTGATACTGTATTCAGAACTTTTCTGGATGTTGATAAAGAAAAAAATTTTATAAATGCCGCTTTAGAAGATATTAAAAATCAAAATATACGGGACGAAAAAAAATCTCGTGAAAATAAATCTGAAGAAAAAGAAAAAAAATCATTTCTATCTGAATATAGCCGTGATCTTACTAAAATGGCCAGAGAAAATAAATCAGATCCTGTTGTAGGAAGAGATAAAGAAATTCAGAGAGTAATTCAGATTCTTTCAAGACGAACAAAAAATAATCCTTGTCTTACAGGTGAACCTGGAGTGGGCAAAACTGCAATTGTAGAAGGACTTGCACAGCATATTGTAGCTGGAAAAGTTCCTCAGGATATGCTTAAAAAAAGAATTTTATCTTTGGATTTAGCGGCTCTGGTTGCAGGAACAAAATATCGTGGTGAGTTTGAAGAAAGAATGAAAAAAATGCTTACTGAACTTCAGGAAAACAAAGACATCATTCTTTTTATTGATGAATTCCACACAATAATTGGTGCTGGTGGTCCGGAAGGCACTATGGATGCCTCTAATATTATGAAGCCTGCGCTTTCTCGAGGTGAAATTCAGATTATTGGTGCAACAACAACAAAAGAATATACAAAACATATAGAAAAAGATCTTGCTTTAGAACGAAGGTTTCAAGTTGTCAGAGTAGAAGAACCAAATGATGAGGAAACTGAAGCAATTTTAAATGGAATTAAGGCAAAATATGAAGCTTATCACAGAGTCATTTACGAAGATGGAGTTGTCCCTGCTATTGTAAAATTAAGCCGCCGTTATATTCCTGAAAAAGTTCTTCCAGACAAAGCTATTGATGTTCTTGATGAGGCTGGTGCAGCAAAAAAAATAAAGGAAGAATCTCGTCCTTCTGATATTGCTGAAATAGAGGAAAATATTTCTGAACTTATTGAAGAAAAAAAACAGCTGGTTCAAAAACAGGATTATGAAAATGCTGCAGTTGTCAGAGATAAAGTTCTTGATTTAAAACGCAAATTAAATATCTACTCTAATCTTGTAACCGAAACTAACAATATAAAAAAAATAGTTTCTGTTTCTGATATTGAAAAAATTATAAGTGAAATGACAGGAATTCCTCTTGAGCAGATGACAACTTCTGAAACAGAACGTATTATTCACATGGAAGATGAACTTCACAATACTGTAATCGGACAGAATGATGCTGTAAAACTGATTTCAGGTGCCATTAGAAGAAGCAGGGCTGGTATTTCTTCTCCTAAACATCCTCTTGGTTCTTTTATTTTCTTAGGTCCAACTGGGGTGGGAAAAACTCAGCTTGCAAAAGCCCTGGCAAAATATCTTTTTGGCAGTGAAGAAGCTTTAATTAGAATTGATATGTCTGATTATATGGAAAAACATAATGCTTCCAGACTTGTAGGAGCACCTCCAGGATATATTGGATATGAAGAAGGAGGTGTCTTAACAGAAAAAGTCAGACGTCATCCATATTCAGTTGTTTTATTAGACGAGATTGAAAAAGCTCATCCAGATATTTTTAATTTGCTGCTGCAGTTGCTTGAAGAAGGTGAATTAAGTGATAATCTTGGGCATGTTGTAAACTTCCGGAATACTGTAGTTATTATGACAAGTAATGCTGGTGCAAGGCAGATTACAAATGAAGGTCGTGTTGGTTTTGGAACAGGAGAAGGGGTTATTCCTTTTGAGGAAATAAAATCTGGTGCGTTAAATGAACTTAAAAAGATTTTAAATCCAGAATTAATTAACAGAATTGATGATGTTATTGTATTTAATGCCCTTAGTAAAAAAGAAGTTTCACAAATTCTTGAAATACAACTTTCTGATCTGGAAAAGCGAGTTGCAGAGAAAAATCTTTCAATTAAATTAATGCCAAAAGCAAAGGAATATTTGATTGAACATGGATATAATCCTGCAATGGGAGCCCGCCCAATGGCAAGACTTATCCGTAAAGAAATAGAAGATCCTCTTTCTATGGAAATTCTTCTTCACCAGAATGAATCAATGGATCTTGTATGCATTGAATATGATAAGTCTGGTAACAGCCTTAAAGTGAAACTTACAAAAAAAGAAAAGAAGACTGTTCCAGTTACAGTTCTTGAAACAAAATAAAATGAGGAAATCAGGATGAAAAAAATAATTTTATCTTTAGTGATTTTACAGACATTTGTTAGTGCAGCCTTTTCTCAAATTAGAGTAGGTATTTTAAATGGACCTAGCTGCATTCCGGTTGCAAATATGATGGAAAATATTGTTTCTATAGATAACCAGGAATTAAGTTATGAGAAATTTAGTGAAGCAACAAAACTTCTTCCTAAGATGATTAAAAATGAAATTGATATAGGTTTTCTTCCTGTTAATGTGGCTGCAAAAGTTTACAATACTTCAAACAGAGCTTTAGTTTGTGCTGCAATTACCGGTTATGGAAATTTAGCATTGATTACAAAAGATAAAACTGTTTCAAGCTTCCATGATTTAAAGGGAAAAACTGTTTATGTTGCAGGACAAGGAGCTACTCCTGATTATTTAATGCAATATCTGCTTAAAGAAAATGAAATTGAAATAAATTGTGAAAATGGAATTACTTTGGAGTATAGAATTCCTACAGCACAAATTGCCCCTGCATTGATCAGTGGAAAAATAGAATATGCAGTTGTTCCTGAACCTTTTATTACAATAGCACAGATGAAAGATAATTCAATTTATTCTGCAATTGATTTTCAGAAAGAATTTTCCAGATTTAACAAAAATGAAAATTACCCTTTAACTGTTCTTGTTGTAAACAAAAAATTTGCAGAAGAACATAATGAAACATTACATAAATTTTTAGATGAATATTCAAAAGCATGGGGATTAACTATAGCTTTACCTGCTCAAAGTGCAAAATTGTGTGAAAAATATGATTTAGGATTACCTTCAGCAGTTGTCTCAAAATCTATTCCAAAAACAAATTATGTATTTATTTCTGCAAAAGATGGAAAAGAGTCTATTGAAAAAATTCTTTCAATTTTTATGGAATTAAATCCATCTTCTGTTGGAGCAAAATTGCCGGACGAGGATTTTTATTTTAATTAATGGGAAATAAAAAATTAAAAAAAACAGTTTCGTATTTAATCTCTTTGGCTGTTATTTTGCTGCTTTGGTCTTTAATTGCCCTGGCGGTAAATTCTGAACTTGTTTTTCCTTCACCAGAACTTGTTTTTTTTAGATTTTGCAGACTGCTTTCTGAGAAAGTTTTCTGGTCATATTTTTTTTATACTTTTTTCAGAATACTTTTTTCATTTTTGTTTACTGTTATTACTGGAAGTTTAATTGGTTTTTTATGTGGATTTTCAGAATTCGCAGAAGATTTTTTTCAGCTGCCCATTCAGATTCTTCGTACCACTCCAGTTATAGCAATAATATTAATTGTAATATTCTGGTTTGAATCAGATTTTATTCCTGTATTTATCTGTTCCTTAATGACTCTGCCTGTTATGATAACTTCAGTTACAACAGGATTTAAGCAGACTGATAAAGGAATAGAAGATCTTGCTTTTGTTTGTGGCCTGAAAAAATACCAATATTATTTATATATAAAGTTTCCTTTATGTTTTCCATATTTTATAAACGGGGCATTGCAGACTTTTGGATTAAGCTGGAAAGTAGTTCTGGCAGCGGAAGTTCTATGTCTTCCTAAAAAATCTATAGGAAATCTTTTACAAAAAGCTCAGATGAATCTTGAAACAGCAGATTTATTTGCAATTACAATATTTGTTGTTGCTGTCAGTTTTATACTTGAAAAATGTGCTGCTATAGGATTTAAGAAAATTCAAAAAAACAGGTTTGTTGAAAAGCAGTAAAAAGTGAACTATAATTATAAAAATTTAATTAGGGAGGTGTAAGATAAAACCGCTAAAATAGCGCGGCCTTATCTTACCTAAGTTTGCGTTGCAAACTTATGATTGAACTGCTGTTCCTCATTACATTACGGAACAGCGTAAAAAGTAAATCGATTGTTGAAACAATCTTCTTGACTTTTTATGGGAGTTGTATTGAGAACAAAAATGAAGAGTACTAATAGTGTTATTTTATCTATTTGTCTGATTTTGTGGATAACTTCAACTTGTCTTCAAATTTATTTTAATAAATGCCTTCAGACGGAATGTGATAATATACGTAAAAAAATCGAATGTGATTGGTTTATTTCTGAAAGTTTTAGATATGCATGTGAGTCTGAAAATTCTTACTCTTTAATTGAGTGGCAAAAAATGTGCAGTAATATTTGGCAACTTGATTACATTGGATGGGGAAATGCAAGTGATTTTTTGAATAATGATAATCTGATTTATACAAATAATAAATTATTGTATGGTAAATGGATAAGTTCATTTGGTGAAGGAGAAGTGTATTGCAGAATAAAGTAAAAAAAATTGATAATCTCTTTTGTGTTAGTTTATTTGTCTTATTTTTTCTGATTTATTTTTCAGGATGCAAAAGTAATGAAAAGCAAGGTTTACCATATATGATTGATGGAAAAATAGATATGAAAAATGAGAATTCAACAGTTTGTAATGTTGAATTAAATTTTTATAACAAAAGTGAAAAAATAGTCAATGAATTTACTGTTGTATTTTATATTTTTGACAGTGAAGGTGAATTAATTTCTTCGAATAAAAACAATATTGTTTTTTCGATTAAGCAAAATATTAGTAG
>JALEPQ010000004.1 GCA_022768685.1 Spirochaetia bacterium | reverse complement strand
GTTGCAAAAGCAAAATCTCTTAACATGCCTGCACTAGCTCTTACCGACCATGGAAATATGTTCGGATCACTGAATTTTGAAAAACTTTGCCACGTAAATGGCATAAATCCTATAGTAGGTTGTGAATTTTACGTAGCTTATGGCAGCCATTTTGAAAAAAATGTAGTTCCTTACAGTCACAAAGGTGAAGACGGTGAAGGAAAAGCAAAATACTTCCATCTTATTCTACTTTGCGAAAATCAGACCGGCTATAAAAATATGAGCTGGCTTTGTTCATTAGGATATACAGAAGGTATGTACTACAAACCTCGTATTGACTGGGAACTTTTGGAAAAATATCACGAAGGATTAATCTGCTGTTCTGCCTGTATTGCAGGGGAACTTCCTCAGCTATTGATGGCAGGAATGGATAAAGAAGCAGAAGAACTGGTTTTAAAATACAAAAATCTTTTTGGACCCGATCATTATTATATTGAACTTCAGGATCATGGTTTACCAGAACAGAAAGAACTTAATCCTAAACTTATTGCACTTGCACGTAAACTGGATGTTCCACTAGTAGCAACAAATGATATTCACTATGTAGAAAAAGAAGATTGGGAAGCACAGGAATGTTTGCGCTGCATTGGTTTTAAAAAGAACCTTGAATTTGGGCCAGATGGACAGATTATTTCCGGAATGGGTGGCGAACACCACGAATGGTATTTTAAAACTGAAGCAGAAATGCGGGCTCTTTTTCCAGATTGCCCGGATGCCTTTGATAACACAATTAAGATTGCAAATATGTGTAATCTTACAATTCACCAATACTCAACACCTGAATTAAAAGGAACCTTACCTCGTTTTGATTTACCTAAAGAATTCCAGATTCACGAAGAGTATACAAAAAATCAGGATGAGTATTTACGCCATCTTGTAGAAAAAGGTCTTGTAAAACGCTACAAGGAAATCACTCCAGAAATTCGTGAACGCTGCGAATACGAAATGGGGATTATTCTTGGTATGGGATTCAGCGGATACTTTCTTATTGTATGGGAATTCATCAACTGGGCAAAATCAACCTGGGATAATGTAAACAACAGACCAAAACCATATATGCCCATTGGTCCTGGACGAGGTTCCGGTGCGGGTTCTCTTGTAGCATACTGTCTTGGAATTACTGACATTGATCCATTTAGATATGGTCTTATCTTCGAACGATTTTTAAATCCTGAACGTGTATCCATGCCGGATTTTGACGTGGATATGGACTTCGATTTCAGACAAGATATCATTCAGCATACACGAGATTTGTATGGTGAAAAAAAAGTTGGTCATATTGTAACTTTTGGTACTCTAAAACCTAAAAACGTAATTGCCGATGTTGGTCGAACTTTAGGTATTCCTCTGTCAGAAGTAAACATGCTTAAATCGAAAGTCAGCGAAAATCTTAAAACAAAGCTTAAGAACTGTTTTGAACCTCCAACAGAAAAATTCCCTGATGGCGGGCAGCTGGCAGAATACAGACATGATCCTCGTTACGAAAAATTATTTGACCTTGCAATTAAGCTTGAAGGTTGTAAGCGAAATACAGGACTCCATGCCTCTGGTATGGTTATTGGTTTAACAGAACTACCTGACTGGGCTCCTGTTTTTGCCATTACCGATAAAGAAGGTACAAAAATAGGTGTTCAGTACACAATGGATATCATTGAACCTTGTGGACTTGTAAAATTCGACTACTTAGGACTAAAAACACTTTCTCTTATCCGCTATGCCGAAAATATCATAAATAAGCATAAAAAACCGGAAGATCCTGTTTTCCTTACAAGTGAAGTTTCTGAAACTGATAAACTCACCTTTGAACTGTTCAAACGAGGTGATTCTGTTGCCGTATTCCAGTTTGAATCTCCTGGTATGCAGAAAATCCTTCGTGAATTCCAGCCAGAAAAACTGGAAGATCTTGTAGCATTAAATGCCCTTTACCGTCCAGGACCAATGGATTGTATTCCTCAATATATTGAAGGTAAGTGGAAACCCGAAACCATACACTACCCTGACCCATCTCTGGAAGATCTTCTTAAAGAAACATACGGTGTAATGGTTTACCAGGAACAGGTAATGAAAGTTGCCCAGATTATTTCAGGATTCTCTCTTGGTGGTGCAGATATGCTTCGTCGTGCCATGGGTAAAAAGAAACTTGATGTCCTCATGGCAAAGAAAAAAGAATTCGTTGCAGGTGCCATTAAAAATGGTCACACAGAGGAACATGCCGCAGAAATCTTTGATATCATGGTTCCTTTCGCAGGATACGGTTTCAACAAATCTCATGCCGCAGCTTACTCGGTTCTTGCCTACAGAACAGGATGGCTTAAAGCTCACTATCCTGCAGAATTCATGGCAGCAAACCTTACAAACGAAATTACTTCTACAGATGGACTTCCTGCCTATATTGAAGAAGCCCGATCTATGGGTGTTCCTGTTGATGCCCCTGATGTTAACCGTTCTGATGTAATTTTTGATGTTGTTGATGGAAGAATTGTATTCGGATTAAAAGGTATCAAAGGAATGGGAGAAGGTGCCGCCAGTGCAATAGTAAGAGAACGAGAAGAAAACGGTCCTTACAAATCATTTATGGATTTTATTAAGAGAACATTCTCCCGCCGTGATAAAGATGATGAAGGCAATGAAAAAGTAATGATTAACAAAAAAGCTGTTGAAGTTTTAATTAAAACCGGTGGCTTTGATAATCTAAAAGATGCAAATGGAAAGGCCTATAATCGTCCTACTCTTCTTGCCAACATGGAAAATGCAATTGAATTTGCCATGGAAGAAATTGCTGATAAACTTATAGGACAAGGTGATTTATTCGGAGATCTGGCAGAAGAAGAAAAAACTGCCACAGAATATCAGATGAAAGAACTTGCAGATTTACCAACTATGGAAAAATTAAATCTGGAAAGAGAATGTATTGGTATTTTTGTAAGCGGACATCCTTTAGATGATTACAGAAAAGCAATTGAAAAATCTGTAACCTTAAAAGCTTCTAACATCAACAGAATTGCTGCAGAAGAAAAAGCCTCAAAAGACGCTATGGTTGCCAATGGAGCTAAATACTGGCAGATGAAGGATTCTGGAAAACAATACATAGCCTTGGGAACTTTGAGTGGAATTCATGAAATTACAACAAAAAAGGGTGATAGAATGGCGTTCTGTAAATTAAATGATATGGAAGGCCAGATTGACTGTACTTTCTTTCCAAAAATTTGGGAACAGTTAAAACCTCAAATTACAGATGGAGATGTTTACGCCTTCAAAGGTAAAGTTGATGGAAGCAGAGAAACACCATCTTTTATAATAGATTCAATAGAAGATGCCACTCAATTAGAAAATCATTCTGCCACAGCAGTTCACATTCAATTGAATCCTTCTTTTAATAATGCTGCAGCAATTTCAAATTTACGTGATTTTTTATTTGATAATTCAGGTAATTGTTCAGTATATTTTCATATAGACACAGGAAACAATCCTTTTGTCATTAAAGCTACTGATCAGATAAATGTGACTTCAAATCCAGAAGTAATTAAAAAATTAAAAGATATTAATTACGTAAAGGATGTTTGGACAGAATAATCTGAAAATAAGGAACAGAACATGGGTTCAATAATTAGTGTACTTTTAAATATTCTATCAGGTTTGATAACAGTTTATACAACAATCTGTTTCATTTATATCTTAATGTCATGGATTCCAGGACTTAGATACACAAGTTTTGGAAGATTTATAGCTTCCATAGTTGAACCTTACATGAATATTTTCTCACGCTGGAGGTTTACTCACATTGGTAGAGTAGATTTTTCTCCAATCATTTCTATTGGATTGCTTTCCCTGGCATCTTCCATTTTGGCAAGAATCACTTCCACAGGAAGAATCTACCTCGGCGGAATTTTAGCGACAATCATATACACAATCTGGGATATTTTTGCATCTCTTATTGGTATTTTTGCTTTAGTTGTATTTATCAGATGGATTGTTCTTTTAGTAAAAAAAGGAAGGGTTGATTATAACTCCGGATGGTATCAGATAGACTCCGCTATTCAGAATTTCTGCTACAAAATTTCTGGAGCAATAATTAAAAAACCTGTCAGCTATACTAAATCACTTTTCATTACATGGGTTACTTTTGCAGTTTTTGATGCAGCAGGTTCAGTTTTAATAAATCTGCTTGTTCAACTTTGTTATAAAATTCCATTTTAATTTGCAGGCAAATGAAAGTATCTGAAATAAAATCTCCAGTATCCTCTTTAGCCGGTGTAGGGCCCAAAATGGCAGCGTCTCTTGCTAAACTAAATATTTTTACAATTGGAGATTTACTTCAGCATTATCCGCGGGATTACGAAGATAGAACTCAAAAAATATATTTAAAAGATTTTAATAAACATCAAAAAATTCATACCGTTGCACAAGTTATAAGACAGGAATGGTTTGGCTACGGAAATATGAAAACCCTGAAAGTGATTGTTACAGATGGAACAGCACAGGCAGAATTAATCTGTTTTAACAGAGCCTTTCTTGAAAAGGTTTTAATTCCAGGCTGCTATATCACTCTCCATGGTCAGTTTTTTGTAAAATATAATTCATTACAAAGTTCAGCCTTTGAAGTAGAGGTAATTAATATTCCTCATACAGATGATATAACCTCAATTCCCATGCCTAAAACAGGTATAATTCCAATTTATCCTCTTACCGAAGGTATAACTCAAAAAAATCTGCAAAAAATTATAGGAACAGCAATCCAGCAATACCTTCACGGAATAGAAAATGAACTTCCGGAAGAATTAGTTCAAAAAGAAAATCTGCTCTCCAAACAAAATGCACTTAAAAACATTCATAAACCTGCTGATATTTCACAGGCATTGCAGGCAAGAAAAACACTTGCTTTTGAAGAATTATTTTTATTCCAGACCGCAGTTTTTCAGAGAGCCTTGAAGCACAAAGGAACGCTGAATATTCAGGAAGAATCCTCTAAAAATCTGGAAGCCCATATAGATGATGCAACTTTTAAGAATTCTCTTTCACCTTTGCAGTTAAGTTTTATAGAAAAACTGACTTTTGAGCTCACCCCTGATCAAAAAACTGTAATTTATCAGATTGACTCAGATATTGACCGTGGTTATGAAGATAGATCACGACTTTTAAATCAGGCTGACAGAGGAATACCTCTTCCAAAGAAAACTGCTTTTACAATGCAACGACTTTTGCAGGGTGATGTGGGGTCTGGAAAAACTTTAGTTTCATTATTCGCCTGTTTACGAATCATCAGCTGGAAAGGACAATGTGCCTTAATGGCTCCTACAGAAATTCTGGCAAAACAACATGCTCAGACAGCCAGTAGTCTTCTGGAAAGTATGGGAATCAGAATTGCCTTTCTTTCAGGAAATGTAAAATCAGCCGGAAGAAATCAGCTTTTAAAAGCACTAAAAAATGGCGAAATTGACATTGTCATTGGAACTCATGCTTTATTTTCAAGTCAAGTTGAATACAAAGATCTGGAAATGGTGATAATAGACGAACAGCACAGATTTGGCGTCATGCAAAGAAATGCTATTGTAGAAAAAGGCAGAATTTCAGAATCTGGATTAACTTTTGAACCTCACCTTTTGATGATGAGTGCAACACCAATTCCTCAAACTCTTGCATTAACTGTTTATGGCGATCTGGACGTTTCAACAATAAAATCAATGCCAAAAGGTAGAAAACCTATTACAACCTATCTTGTAAAAGAAGGGAATGAAATGAATGCCTATGAAGCTGTTAGAAAAGAACTGGAAAAAGGACATCAGGCATATTTTGTTTATCCTGCAATAGATTCAGAAGATGGAACCGTTCAGCTAAAATCTGCGGAAAGGGCATTTGAACACCTTTCCAAACACATTTTTCCTCAGTACAAATGTGCTTTAGTTCATTCTAAAATTCCTGAAGAAAAACAGGAAAAAGCACTGCAGGATTTTCATGACAACAATATTCAAATTCTTGCAGCCACTACCGTAATTGAAGTTGGAGTTGATGTTCCTAATGCAACTTGTATGGTAATTGAACAGGCAGACCGTTTTGGAATGGCTCAGCTCCATCAGTTACGGGGACGAGTTGGACGAGGTTCTGATCAATCTTACTGTTTTTTAATTTACAGTACCAGCATCACAGAAACTGGAATTGAACGAATGAAAGCCCTCCGCCAAAGTACAGACGGCTTTTATATTGCAGAACAGGATTTAAAAACAAGAGGACCTGGAGAAATAAATGGAACAATTCAAGCAGGACAACTTGAATTTCAGATAGCTGATGTTGTAAGAAATCAGGATTTATTAACAAAAGCCCGAACAGAAGCTCTTAATTACCTGAAAAATAAATCCTATTAATAATGAGGAGGTTTTCTGTTTGGAATGTCCCCTTCTGCTAAATCACTGAGATCTTTAATTTTTTCTTTCATCTTTTTATTTTCTGATTTCAGTTTTTCAATATCTTTTGCCTGCTCAACAGCAACTTCCTGAATTTGATTTAAAAAATCTTCCAGATAAGCCATTTTCATTTCAAGATTAATTATTCGTTCTTCATCCATAAAAAAACAAACCTCGTATAAAAAATACCACAGTTAAAATAAAATCACAATTATAAAAAGGCACGGGGGTCAGGGCAAACGCATTATAAACAAAAATCCGATTTTTTGGCTCCCAGTCACGGTTGCGTGATTCAAAACCGCGCAATAATGCGCTACACGCTTTTTGTGGTATAGAAACTATTGAACTGCCGCTTTGCAGCAGCCACAAAAAGAGTGTTTTTGAACCACGCCCCGCTCCTTCGCACCAACAGTACGGAAAAGCATTTATAATGAGTTTGCCCTGGTCTTACTCCAATGCCCAGATGCCTTCTTCAGCATCCTTATCATAATCATAAACAAGCTTTGACTTAATACTTTCCATAGGCTTCCAGACAACACCAATTGTTATATATGGAGTAAAGTCATAAGTTTTACCGGTAGATTTTGTTACCAGTTCAGGTTCAACTTTAAATGTCAGATTAAAATCCCAGTCATGTAATTCATGACTCATTGTCATATCCAGAGATTTTAACTTAAACCCTGAAGATTTACGTTTTGATTCATCATCAAATCTGAATGAATTTAAAAGATCACATAACACATTTCCAGGGAATCCACCCCAGTCATCATACAGACCTTCTTTAAAATACCAGTATAAAATTGAATTCTTTGAACTTGAAGAGAAAGTTATATTAAAGAATTCATTAATTTTAAATGTAAGAGAGGGATTAAATAAAAAATATGTATTAGTAGGTCTAAGTAAATCAGCAACAATACTAGTATTTAACCCGGGAGCAATGGAAATTCTGTTGAACCATTTATAAAAAGTTTTTGAACCTGGAGAATATGAAAATGATAAAGAATAAGGTAAAAATTCTTTTTCACTTTTTACCATCCATCCAGTTTCTGTATCAAGTTCATAACCATAAGTATATGACATTACATAAGCAAGTTGTAAAGAATTCCATGTTGCAGAAAGTTTAAAACTTTCAGGATGATGAATGTCATCTTCTACGTTGTAGTTAAAACTTTCTGTAATCTTCAATTTTGACCCAAACAGTGAAAGAGATAATGACTGTTGTATTGGATTTATTTTCCATTTTTCTTCTATGTCTACATCATCATGTGTAGTTTCTTCATAACTGCAGGATACAGTTCCTGTTACATACGGAAAAACAAGTTTTAAGGTTGCCGAATAAGTTTTTAACAAAGGTGGAAGTACTGTTGTAAAAGTTAATGTCTGTTTAAATTTATTACTTAATTCAGAAGCTCCTAATGTAAAATCCAGAGTATTTACAGTTACACAGTCGTCATTTTCCAGATCAATTGAATAAGTTTCCCATTCTGGATTATCTGCATCACCTACAAATTCTCTACGGAATATTTTTACAGTTGAATTCCAGTTCAAACCAGTGTCTGCAAAATGAACTGTGGACGTAAAAGGCATAAAACTTAAAGTATTAGATGTGGAAACAGTCTGGGAATCTGCCTTATAATCAGCAAGAATAAGAGCATTGGCAGCAGTTTCATCATAACCACCATAGGTAAGAGGATCATCCACATCTCCCATCTGAATATAAGGATGTTTTTGCCATACGGGACTATAAGCTAATTTATTTGTAAGACTTAGAAAAGACCCGCCAAAACTAAGGGCGCTTGTTATTGTAGTTGGAATCTTTACCGTATACATATACGAACGTATATTAGACCAGTCAAAATCTTCTCCACTTGTAAGTAAAGGAGAAGCATTTTCTATATCTTTTACAATCTGAGTATTATTGCTTGAAGCATAATTAATGGAAGTTGATAAAGAAGGAGCAACAGAATATGTAAGCTTATAATTTATGCCTGCAGCAACCGTTGAACTTTCAGGTGTAAAAGACAACTCTGGTAGTACAGGTTTTACAAAATCAATTTCAATTTCATCTTCTTCACCTGAATCATATTCTGAATAAACCAATTCTTCAGTTTCTTCTGATATGTCATTTTTGTTTGATTCTGTTTCTTCAATCACTTCCTGCTGTATAAGTTCATTTTCAGACTTTAATTCTTCAGGTTTATTTAAAGTTATAGCATATTCTGGAGTTTTCTTATTATTTGCAGCTTTAGTTGAAGAAGCTAAAGGCCACTGAAAAATAGTTCCGCTTATAGATGCATTTGCGGAAAGAGGAATTACCTGAGAAGGATAATAGAACTTTCTGGTTGGAGTATTTTTAGTCCACTCAGATTCATATTTATCTGTATCATAATAATATACAACCTCTTTTGTAGAACTGTTTACTGTAGAAAAAACAGAATTCATTGAAGATACTAAAACTGAAGAATTTGAAGAAAAACTAAAACTTGAAATATAAGGCTTCAATACAGAAGGAATTGATGGTGAAATTGATGTAGAAGCGGACCAGGAAAAAGATGATATTTCGTTGATGGAAACTTCATCATCACTTTCTGAAGTAGAATCCAAAAAGTATGAAATCCAATCCATTGTTTCACTTCTGTTTTCAAGAAAATCATAAGAAAAAAATGGATCAGAATAAATTGGCAAAGAAAATTTTATTGAAAAAGGTTTAGATAATGCAAATTCCAAATCACCTGCATAACGGAAAGGAAGATTCCAACCCATAAAACTTGAATTATCAGAATAAGTATTTCCTTCTGGAGAATAATTCACATATTCATCGCTGAAGTTAGTAAAAATTGTATTACTCATACCTATGTAAGCGTTAAAAGAAAGTTTTGAAATATACTTTGGTGCTGGAGAAAGATTTCCATTAAGACCAACCATATATCCAAGATTTGAGTATGAATCGGCCATTAATTTTACATAGTTAGTTGTATCGCCTTTATAATCTTCTTCCAGATTATGAAGAACAAGACCTTCCAGTTTCTGTTCTTTTAATGAAGAAGGCTTCATAAAATTGTAAATTGCCTTAAGAGATTCTGCAGAAGTTGAATCTGAACTGTCAGAAGATGATGCAGAACTTGAATCTAAAGGTTTTCTTCCAAAAAGATAAATTGTGTTGTTTATAAAATAACCTTCACGTTTTCTTGTTCCAAAAACAGGATTAAAAACAAGTTCATCTTTTGGGTAATAAAAAGCTGGAAAATATAAAACAGGAACATATCCTACATACAAAAGTGCATTAAAAAAGGCAAATTCTCCACCTGGTAAAAGCCATGTCCGGGTAGCATCAATATGCCAGTGGGGATTTTCAGCATCACAGAAAGTAAGACTGGAATTCTTAAAGGCAATTGTATTGGATTTTCCTTTCCCAAAAATATCGGCAAATACAATTAATGTAGAACCAGCAGGAAGATTTATTGCATCTGTCTGAGTCTGAACAACTCTTCCGTTATCAAAAATACCTTCCAGGGTTGAAGTATTCATAAGTAAAGAAGAAGCTGTAGTTGTTTCACCACCAGAAGAAGATGACTTTGTTGTAATTTCCACATTACTTTCTGCGTAAAGCATTTCTGATTTTCTGTCGTAAGTAATTTTATCAGCCTTAATCTGAGAAACAGTCTCACCTTTTGAAACAGAAAGATCTACAGAACCTTCAAGTACAATAACATCGTTTCCTTCATCACTTTTTGTGTAAGTAGTCTGTCTGGCATTATTTATTGTAATAGTTGTAACTTCAACTTCAGCAAACAGCAGAAATGAACATAGAAAAACACTCACTGCAGAAAACAGTTTTTTTACCGAGAAAGATTTTCTATGTACAACATTCTGTAAATTCATTTTATTTATTTTTTAGTGAGCATTTCTTTTACAAAGTGCCCGGTATAGCTTTCTTTAATTTCAGCAACTTTCTCTGGAGTTCCTGTAGCAATGATAGTTCCACCTTTAGAGCCTCCTTCAGGGCCTAAATCTATGAGATAATCTGCCTGACAAATTACATCAAGATTATGTTCAATCATTAAAACCGTATTACCATTATCAACAAGACGCTGAATAACTTCCATAAGCTGTTTTACATCTGCAAAATGAAGACCTGTTGTAGGTTCATCCAGAATATAAAGAGTTTTTCCAGTTCCAGGTCTTGCCAGCTCATTTGCAAGTTTTACTCTCTGAGCTTCTCCACCAGAAAGAGTAAGTGCATTTTGACCAAGCTGTATATAACCAAGTCCTACAGACTGCAAAGTTGCAATTTTTCTATATATATGAGGAATCGAACTGAAAAAGTCACAAGCTTCATCAATTGTCATCTTCAAAACATCATTTATAGATTTTCCCTTGTAAGTTACTTCCAGAGTTTCTTTATTAAAACGTTGTCCGCCACAAACTTCACATTGAATATAAACATCAGGAAGGAAGTTCATTTCAATAACAATTTCTCCTGCCCCCTGACAGTTTTCACAACGTCCACCTTTTACATTAAAACTGAATCGTCCTTTTTGATAACCACGAGCCTTACTTTCAGGAAGACTGGCATATAAATCACGGATAGCATCAAAAACACCAACATAAGTTGCTGGATTAGAACGAGGAGAACGCCCGATTGGTGACTGATCAATGTTTATAACTTTATCCAGGGCAGATGTACCGTGAATTTCATCACATTTTCCTACCGGATAATTAGTCCTCATCAGTTTATTACTTACATAAGGATAAATTACATCACTCATTAAAGTAGATTTACCGCTTCCAGAGACTCCGGTAATACAAGTAAATGTACCAAGGGGAACTTCAATATTAACACCTTTTAAGTTGTGTTCAGTTACATTTTTTACAGTTAAAAATTTTCCGTTACCAGTTCTACGCTTTTCTGGAATATTCATCTTTAAAGTTCCGGCAAGATATTGTCCAGTAAGACTTTCAGGTACTTTAGCAACTTCTTCAGGTGTTCCGGCAGCTACAATCTGCCCTCCATTAACACCAGCCCCAGGTCCAAGATCTACAAGATAATCAGCTGTCCGTAAAGTCTGTTCATCATGTTCAACTACAATTACCGTATTTCCGTTATCACGCAAATTAATTAAGGTATCTATAAGTTTCTGATTATCCCGCTGATGAAGACCAATACTAGGTTCATCAAGAATATACATAACACCACAAAGTGCTGAACCAATCTGAGTTGCAAGTCTGATTCGCTGAGCTTCACCACCAGAAAGACTTTCTGCAGAACGTTCCAATGTCAAATACTCAAGACCTACATCTTTTAAGAATTTAAGACGAGCTTTTATTTCTTTTAAAATCTGTTCTCCAATAGTTTTTTCACTTTCTGTAAGAGTCAGTTTTTCAAAAAAATCTATTGTTTCTGATATAGAAAACTGTGTTAATTCCCAGATATTTTTTCCACCAACAGTTACACCAAGTGCTTCAGGTCGTAATCTTTGTCCTCCACAAGAGGAACATCTGGAAATAGCCATAAATTTTTCTTCAATACGATTTTTTTGAGTATCGCCCCAGGCTTCCACATAACGACGGTGCATATCACCCAAAACACCAGGCCATGGACGATTATATTCAGAAAAACCTTCACCGCTTTGCTTTTTGTAAATCCAGCGGATATTTTTTGTTAAGTCTCCATTCCAAAGAACATTAAACTGCTCCTGAGAAAGATTCTGAATTGGAGTATCAAGAGTGAATCCATTTGCTTCTGCAACAGCATTAAACATTGAATGGTTCCATTCTGATTCCGGATTATAAAATGGTAATGCTCCCTGATTAAAAGACAAACTTTTATCAGGTAAAATCTTAGATTCATCCCATTCCATTTTTTCACCAAGACCGGTACATTCTGGACAGGCACCAAATGGATTATTAAAAGAAAATAAACGAGGCTGAAGTTCTGGAATTGAAACTCCACAATCAGGACAGGCATTTTTCTGACTAAAGAAACATTCTTCTTCCCCATTTTCTGTTTTTCTTGTAACAATAATTACACCGTTTGCATTTTTCAAACCGATTTCTATACTGTCAGCAAGACGAGTCCTTACATCGCTATTTTTTACAATTCTATCTACTACAATTTCGATTGTATGTTTTTTCTGCTTATCAAGTTTGATTGGATCATCTAAATCAGCCATTACGCCATCAATTCTGGCTCTGATAAATCCTGATTTCTTAGCATCATCAATTATTTTCTGATGTTCACCTTTTTTTCCTCGAATTACAGGTGCAAGAATCTGCATTTTTGTTCCATCCGGCCATGACATGACAGTATCAATAATCTGATCAACAGACTGTTCCTGAATTTCCCTGCCACACTGAGGACAATGAGCATGACCAATTCTGGCAAATAAAAGCCGGTAGTAATCATATATTTCTGTGATAGTACCAACTGTGGAACGAGGATTTTTATTTGTAGATTTTTGTTCAATTGAAATTGCTGGAGAAAGTCCTTCAATAATGTCTACATCAGGTTTATCCATTCTCCCAAGAAACTGCCTTGCGTAACTTGAAAGACTTTCCATATAGCGGCGTTGACCTTCCGCAAAAAGAGTATCAAAAGCCAGTGAACTTTTTCCAGAGCCAGAAAGCCCCGAAATAACAACCAGCTTATTTCTTGGAAGATCCACATTCACATTTTTTAAGTTATGCTCACGGGCGCCGCGGATTATGATTTTATCATCATTTTTATTCATGTCTTTATTCAGTAGAAATATTTCCTTCAGGAGAAATTACAATAATAGTTTTACAATTCATACATCTGAATCGGCCTGCATGCTGAGCTCTCAAACTTTTCTGACATGAAGGACAATTCAACATTTTTGGGAATACATTATCACTTACAACGGCTGAAGAAGCATTCCCAAAACATTTAAGGGCAGAATCAGGATCTTTCGCAATTTTAAAGAAATGAGAAAATCCCAGTAATTCTATAGTTTCCATGATAGCAGGCTGCAAAGTTGAAAGCACAATCTCACCATTGGAAACATGCACCATTTTAAGAAGATTTGTTAATACTCCAAAACCAGTTGAAGCTATTGCACTAAGATTCGAACAATCAAAAATAAGATTAACGTAATCTGCACAAATAAGTTTTGTAATCTGTCTCTGGAAAAAAGATGAATTATAAGTGTCTATAAAACCTGTCAATTCAACAACACATCCACCTGAGACAGCTGGAACTGGCGAAATTTTAATGCTTAAAGATTCATCCTTATCATCATCAAATCCTGGAACAACAGCGTTGTTTTCGTCCATGATTCTCCCCCTAATTTATATGTATTACTAGTTAGCTTTAATACTATTTTTTACGATAACATCATGTGCTGAACCTTCACGGATTGAAGCAGGTGAAAGCAATGTAATTTTTGCATTCTTCTGTAAATCAGGAATATTTACAACACCACAGTTACACATTGTATGAATAATTTTACTTGTTGTTGTCTGAACGTTATCATGCAAATTACCAGCATAAGGTACGTAAGAATCAACACCTTCTTCAAAAGCCATACCTTTTTTACCACCTAAATCATAACGCTGCCAGTTGCGAGCACGGTTTGAACCTTCACCCCAATATTCTTTTACGTATGATCCATTTACAATCAATTTATTAGTTGGAGATTCATCAAAACGTGCAAAGTAACGTCCAAGCATTACAAAGTCAGCACCCATTGCAAGTGCAAGTGTAATATGATGATCGTGAACAATACCACCATCAGAACAGATTGGAATATAAATACCTGTCTTCTCGTAGTATGCATCACGTGCTTTTGCTACTTCAATTGTAGCTGTAGCCTGACCACGACCAATACCTTTCTGTTCACGAGTAATACAGATTGATCCTCCACCAATACCTATTTTAATAAAGTCAGCACCAGCATCTGCCAGGAAGTTAAAACCTTCTGCATCAACAACGTTACCAGCCCCTACCTTTGCATCTGGCCATTTAGCATGAATATCCTGCAAAGCCTTTCTCTGCCATTCAGTAAAACCTTCTGAAGAATCAAGTGTCATAACATCAACACCAGCAGCTAAAAGAGCTGGAACACGTTCCATGTAATCACGAGTATTAATACCAGCACCTACAATATAACGTTTCTGTGCATCAAGAAGTTCAAGAGGATGTTCTGTATGACTTGCAGCATCCTTACGGAATACTAAATATTTTAAATTACCAGCTTTATCTACAATTGGAAGCTGATTAATTTTATTTTTCCAGATTAAATCATTAGCTTCTTCTAATGTAATACCATCTTCAGCCATTACTAGAGTTTCTAATGGTGTCATATAATCACAAACCTTTTCTCCAGGTTCACAATGTGAGATACGGAAATCTCTTTCTGTAATAATACCTAAAAGTTTTCCGTTTGCTTCTCCATTTTCTGTAACAGCAACAGTTGAATGACCTGTCATTTCAATTTTAGCAACAAGTTCTTCAAGTGTCTGATCAGGTTTAATATTTGTATCAGATGTTACAAAACCAGCTTTATATGCTTTTACACGGGCAACCATAGCTGCCTGATTTTCAATAGTCTGGGAACCAAATATAAAAGAAATTCCGCCTTCCTTAGCCAACGCTTCAGCAAGAACATCATTAGAAACAGACTGCATTACAGCACTAGTCATTGGAATATTCATTGTAAGAGGACATTTTTCACCCTTTTTCTTGTTATAACGAACTACAGGTGTCTGTAATGAAACATTTGCAGGAATGCAATCTGGACCTGTATAACCAGGAACTAAAAGATACTCATCAAAAGTGTGTGAAGGTTCTTCAAAAAAGTAAGCCATTTAAATACTCCAATCATCTAAATTATTTGATTTTTCAGTATACAGAAATAAATGGTTTATTTCAATAAATCAATCATTCTCTAATCAATCTTCAGAATGCTTTTCCATCAGCATTTCTGCATCAGCCCGTCCCTGTCTTACAGTCCAGTCTTTCAAATCAGATTCCCTGATATCTCTTTTACCATTTTTTTTAAGCAGTTGTTTTTTCTTTAATTCCTGCTGAAGTGCATAAGATGAACTTCTATTCATCATAGAGTAATATTCTTTATCATCCATATTTTCAATTATACAATTTTTCTATATTATGTGATAACAAAGAAGGGAGTATAAATGAAAAACATTTTTACAAAGCCTAGCTGGCTAAAAAAATTTTTAGTTTTTTTATTTGTTAACAGTTTGTTTCAAATTGCCTTTGCACAGAATGTTAAGATTAAGAATGGTTCTGTAGATTTTGGATTCAAACATCTTACAAAAACCTGCAACCTTGACGGTGACTGGGAATTCTACTGGGGAGAAACACCTGGACAGGTTACTACTCTTCTTGAAGAAGGACACAAACCTGATATTTTAGTTTCTGTTCCCCACTACTGGAATAAAACAATTGAACAGTTAGCAGCATCGCAGCCAAAAAATCCCATGTCCCAGAAAGATGAATACTCAAAGAAAAAGGTAACCCCCCGTACCAGTGGAACATATCGACTTATGACTAAAGGACTTCCTGCAGACGCTGATTATGCAATGATGATTAAGGAAAGTCCAGGAACATCTTGTGCCATCTACATAAACGGAAATCTTATAATCCGTAAAGGAAATCCTTTTGCTTACTTTTATTCTACAAAACAGAAAAAATCCATGTCGAATCTTGGACCTGCATATACCCGCTTTCAACCGGATGAAAACGGAAACGCAGAAATCATGATTTTTGTAACAAACTACTTTTACAGAAAAGGCGGTTTATGGGATTCAGTAAAAATCGGAACTGTTGATACAATCTTCAAGGAATACAATTTCTACACAGGATTTTCACTTCTTGCATCGGGCATTCTCTTGTTTATGGGAATTCTCAGTCTCATCCAGTTCCTTACAAACAAGGGTAAAAAACAATACTTGTATTTTGCAATTATTGCTTTTGTTCTGTTTATCCGTGTAATGGTAGCAGACTTCTCAACATTCAACATCATTTTTCCAGGACTTTCAGGTGAATGGAAAAAAAGACTTGAATACCCTGTAATGTGGGTTGTTCCCCTATGTTTAATTCAAATAATGAGGGAAATGTATCCTCCTCAGGTTAAGTACATTATTTTTAAGGGCTTAAAGGAACCTGTTTTCAGGGCAATTTTCTTTGCAATCTACATCTCTTTAGGATTAGCATCCTTCTGCCTTCCTGTAAAACTTTCAAACTACCTGGTACCATACCTGAAATATGTAATTGTACTTGCAGGAGCATATATGGCTGCAATACTTATAATAAACATGATTAAAAAACAGCCTTATATCTATTTACATCTTGCAAGTTTACTGTTCCTTACAATAGGAACTCTTTCAGACTTTATCTTTACTCGTACAAAGGATTTCTTAAATATCAGTTTTTTACCTTATGTCCTTGTAATATTCAGTATTATCGAACTTGCAACTTTGGCAAAAAAACATCGGGACATTACACACAATGAATATCTGAATTCATTAAAGCTTAAAAAAATCAACGATGCTTACGGTAAATATGTACCTGCAGAATTTATCCAGCTTTTCAATAAAAAATCTCTTGAATCTGTTAAGGCAGGAGAATCTGAACGTATAAACGGCTACTTTATCTGTGGAAAAATCCGCGTAAAAGAAAGAGACGTAACTTTTACACCGGAAATCAGATATTGTCTTTTCAGCAGTTATCTTAAAGAAATTAAACCGATTATCGAACGTTATAAGGGAATCATCTGTGATATTCAGAACGGCTCTTTTGTAGCATTCCTTCCTGTTTCTGCAAACGAAGCTGTAAATGCAGTTCTGGAAATTGCAAACAACAATCAGGCTTTATATATCACATATAACGAAAAAACATACTCAATAGAAACTCGTGCCGCTGTTCATGACGGTCAGATTCTTGCAGGCCTTGTTCAGGATAATGAAAAACTGAACAAAACTATTATTTCAGAAGGAATCAATACAACTATAAAAATTGAAAGTCTTTGTGAAAAAATGAACAAAGGTATTATTATTTCTGAAAATGTAAAACGCAGTTTAACTACAGATAATTCTTATGAACTGTTTGAAATTGAAACTGTTTCCATGAAAATCAAGCAGAAAACTACAAAGCTTTTTGACTGCATTCCAGAATACTAGGAGTTATTTTATGAAGAGATTTTTTACATCACTTTTAATATTATTTTCTTTTTCATTATTTGCGCAGTCTTATAAACCAGCAGAATTTCATATAAATGATTATTCTGTTCTGGAAAAATCTAAGATTAACATTACAGGTCCATGGGATTTTTTCTGGGGGACATTTGTTTCTCCTTATGACAACACAACATTACCAGACTGTCAGGTCACAATTCCTCAAAAATGGAATTCTTACAATCTTCCTCCTGAAGCTGCAAAAATTGCGGCCACAGGTAAAGGTGCAGGAACATATAGAATTACAATTACTGGTTTGAAAAAAAATACAGCATATAGTTTTTTTGCCTATGATCTGGCTTCCACTGCATTTACAGTTCTACTTGACGGAAAGCAGATTTATTCATCAGGTAAACCTACTGTAAACTACAAAAAAACAAAGGCAGAACAGAATATGTCTTTAGTATCATTCAAAAGTGATGACCAGGGACAGGCAAAACTTACTTTTTATGTTTCAAACAAAGATTATCGTAAAGGTGGTTTATGGAAAAACGTAGCAATTCAAGAAGATAGAGCCTCTAAAGAAAGTTTCAATAAGAAAATTGCCACTTCATCACTTATTGCAGGTATTCTTCTGGCTGTTGTATTCTATTGTTTCTTTATTTCTATTCTAAATAAAGATAAAGGAAGTATGTATTTAGGTCTGTTTTCTTTAGTTTTGTTGCTTCGCTTGTGTTCAGCAGATTTTTCAATTATAAAGTATTTCTTACCACTTATTCCTTATTCAGTTATGCTCCGCATTGAATACACAATACTTTTCTTTGGACCGGCAGCTTATGTTCTTTATTTAAATGCCTTGAATCCTAATATTTTCAAACGCCTGAAGGCTAAATTTATAGCTTTTCCCAGTATAATTTTTGCAATATTGGCTTACTTTACTCCCCTAAGTTTTGCAAACAAGATTATTCCAGTTTGTGAAGTTTATGTGGCAATTTGTATTATTCTCTCACTTTTTTCGCTTTTCATTCAGGCTGTAAGATATGATGATTTTGTAAGTATCTGTACACTTTCCAGTCTTTTGATTATTGCAGTCGGATTTGCAAATGACCTGCTGCTTATCAACTTTGTAAAAATTGAACTCTTCAAAGGATACAAAATCATTCCATGGTGTTTTGTACTTTACACAATCTTCCAGGCTGTAATTCTTGCATACCTGGAAAACCAGAAGCAGACAAAACTGGAACAAAGAAACTCTCACTATAGAGTTACAAATGCTGCATACAACAGATATATTCCAACAGAAGCTTTAAATCTTATCAGCAAAAAAGAAATTTTTGAAATTACATCTGAAGAAAAATATGTCAGAAACATGATGATTTTAAGTGCCTCAATAGAAAACTTAAATATTGAAGAACTTTCCAATAATCAGATTTTTAAAACTTTGAACATGTATATTGAAGAAATCACACCTGTTATCAGAAATGAAGGCGGTGTAATAATTAAAAATGGCGGAACAAATCTTCTTGTAGTATTTCCTGAAAATCCGGAAAAAGCATTGTTATGTGCAATTAAGATGCAGGAAAAAATGAAGGAACTCCGTCTGAAATTTAGAGAAATTCAATATCCTGCAATCTGGATTGGTATAGGAATTCATTATGGTACAGTTGCACTAGGAACTACAGGCTCTGAAAGTACAATCACAGAATTTGAAATGTCAAGAGACATTGATATTACAAGAACTGTTGAAGCATTAACTAAAACTATGAAAAAACAGATTCTTGTTACAAAAGAAGGAATTGCTATAGCTGCAAAAAATTATAAAGCAGCAGGTAAAAAATTCGAATTCCATGGAAATCAAGTTACTACTGAAGCAAATAAAGAACTATTTGCTCTTTACAGTTCAACTGTTCCAGAAGGAATCTAACATAAGGTAAAAACAGCACTTCTTCCATACAAATTGAAAAAGTGCTATATTACATAAGTAAAAAACACATTGCGATGATTCTGCGGTGCTGCTTTTTTACGCAAGTCATTCCGAATATTCGGAATCTCTCATACTTTTATCATTCCGCGATGATTCTGCGGAATAATGGAGAAATACGATGAATATCGTTGTTATGGGTGCCCAGTGGGGCGATGAAGGTAAAGGTAAAATCGTAGACTACCTTGCTCAGGATGCTAAGTACGTTGTTCGTTTTGCGGGCGGTGCAAATGCAGGTCACACAATCGTTGTAGATGGAAAAAAATACGCTCTCCATCAAGTTCCTTCAGGAATCCTCTACCCGGGAAAGTCAGTTTTCTTAGGTTCAGGTATGGTAATTGATCCTGAAGCTCTCTTTAAAGAACTTCAGATGCTCAAAGACAATGGTATTGATTGGGAAGGTCGTGTATTCATTTCTGACCGTGCTCACCTTACATTACCAGGTTACCGTCAGATGGACAAAGACAGAGATGCTGCAAGAAAACGTCCAATTGGAACTACAGGACGAGGTATTGGAACAACATATTCACAGAAATCTGAACGTGATGGTATCCGTGTTGCAGATCTTGACTGGGATGAAAAATGGAATGATCTTGATGATGAAGATAAAAAATTCCTTGAACAGTATAAAGAACAGCTCATTTCTATGCGCGTAAACATTGCTGCAAAAATGTATGAATACCGCAATGAAAACATTCTCTTTGAAGGGGCACAGGGTGCAATGCTTGATATCGACTCAGGAACATATCCTTATGTATCTTCAGGAGCTTCTGGTTCATACGGTGCTGCATCAGGTTCTGGAATTGGTCCAAAAGCATTAGATAAAATCTACGGTGTATTTAAAGCTTATGAAACTCGTGTAGGAAACGGTCCTATGCCATCTGAATTCAATGCAGAAACAGAAGGTGAACTTTGTGACTATGTTCGTAATACAGGTAATGAATTTGGTGTAACAACAGGACGCCCACGTCGTTGTGGTTACCTTGACTTAGTAGCACTTCGCTATGCTTGTCATGTAAACTCCATTGACAATTTAGTTCTTACTCACCTTGATATCTATGATGACATGAAGGAAATTGAAGCTTGTGTCGCTTACGAAATTGACGGAAAAGTTGTAACAGATTTCCCAGCTTCTATTCCTGAATTAAACAGAGCTAAACCTGTTCTTCAGAAATTCGCAGGGTGGAAAGCTGATATTACAAAGTGTACATCATACAAAAAGCTTCCTAAAGCTGCAAAAGAATATGTTGAATTTATCGAAGACTTTACAGGAACAAAAGTTGGTATTGTTTCTGTAGGTCCTGATAGAAATCAGACATTCTTTAGAGAAAAAATCTGGAAGTAAAACTTCCATAACTATGAAAGGGGCTGTATAATGTAAATATTACACAGCCCTATTTTTTAAGGATTATCAGTGAAAAAGTTTTTATTTTTTATTTCCCTTCTCTCTTTATTTTTTTTCACTGCATGTAAATCAGTTCCAGAACAATCAGATACTTTTCCAGAGCCTGAACTCACAACAACAGAAGAAGATATAATTTCAACCAGAACTGCAGAGTCGGATTCAATCACAATGTTATTTACCGGTGATTTAATGGCACATACAGTAAATTACAATATTTCAGATTTTTCAAAAATCTATAGAGATGTGAAAGATGAAATCAGTACATCAGATTTAGTATTTGCAAATATTGAATCACCTTTGGACCAGACTAAAAAAATTTCCTCATATCCTGATTTTAATATGTCAGAAGCCTATATTCAGGCAGCAATAAATGCAGGTTTTAATGTATTTTCCTTATGTAATAATCACTCAAATGATCAAGGACTTGAAGGCATTAAAGAAACCATAAAAACCACAAAAAAGCTTGAACAATTAAATGAATCTCAAATATTTTTTTCAGGATTACGAGAAATTGAGAATTCAGAATTTTCATACAATTACATAGAGAAAAATGGATGGAAAATAATTTTCTTACCAATAACAGAACTCTTAAACAGACCTGCATGTATTTCCCATATAAATTTTATAAATCCAACAAAAAATGACCGTGAAGAATTTATATCATTCGTAAAAAAATTGAAGTCTGAAAAACCTGCAGATTTATTTATTCTTTCATTACATACAGCAGAACCTGAATATGTACGGAAAGTTTCAAAAAGTCAGACAGACTATTACCTGCAGCTTTTAGATGCAGGCGTAGATATTATCTGGGCAAACCATGCGCATTTAATTAAAGACCGACAGTTTGTTTTTAATTCTAAGACAGGAACCCAAAAACTGATTATGTATGGAAACGGAAACGTCATAAGCGGACAAAGAACAAAACCAGATTTTGAATCTTCCTACCCAAATTATGAGCGTGATAATACAGGAGATGGATTGATGTATGAAGTCACTTTCAAAAAACGGGAAAACCTTCCACCAGAAATAAAAAGCGTTTCTGCAAAATATATTACCACATATATAAATACCGCTAATGAATATGTATTAAAAAAATTAGACGAAAGTACTATAATGTATTGTACTGAAGTAAAAAGATTAAATTGGGCAAAGTATATAGAAAGACGAATAAATGTTAATAACAGTGAAACAAAGGATTTAATTTTATGGCAATAGATTATAAGAACCTTCCCGTATATGCACAGAAACAAAAAATTTTGGACTGCCTTGAAAACAATCAGGTTGTAATTGTAGAAAGTCCAACAGGTTCAGGAAAAACAACACAAATTCCAGTTATTTTGTACGAAGCAGGATATGCAACAAATGGTATCATAGGAGTAACTCAACCACGCAGAATTGCCGCTTTAAGTATTTCAGAATTCATTTCAAAGCAATTAGGTACCACTTACCCAGGTTTAGTTGGTTATAAAATGCGTTTTGAAGACCAGACTAATCAGGACACAAGAATCAAGATTATGACTGATGGAATTCTCCTTCAGGAAATGAAACTTGATCCATGGCTTTCTAAATATTCAGTCCTTATGATTGATGAGGCTCACGAAAGAAGTTTAAATATTGACTTCGTATTAGGACTTGTAAAACGAGTTTTAAAAGAACGTAAAGATTTTCATGTAATTGTAAGTTCAGCAACAATGAACACTCAGGTTTTCTCTGAATATTTTGACAACGCACCAATCGTTTCAATTGATACTGTAACATATCCTGTTTCACTTATATACGACCCTATTCCAGGTGGTTCAACAACAGCAACAGAAGCCGGAAGTGAAGCTATTTTATCAAAAATTTCCAATACAGTTGAAAGAGTTCTTGATAATGGAGATGATGGTGGAATTTTAATATTCCTTCCTGGAGAAAAAATAATTAAGGACTGTTGTAACAGACTTTCGCACATGCCTTATGCAAGAAAACTTCATATTTTACCATTATATGGTCGTCTGCCTAAAGAAGAACAGGAACGGGTTTTTGAAGAACCTCCAGAAGGCAGGAAAAAAGTTGTAATATCAACAAATATTGCAGAAACCTCAGTTACAATCAGCGATATTACAACTGTAATCGATTCAGGACTTGCTAAACTTAATTTTTATAGTCCACGTACATTCACATCTTCTTTAATTGAAACATCAGTTTCTAAAGCATCATCAAATCAGCGTAAAGGGCGAGCCGGACGAACACAAAGCGGAACCTGTTACAGACTTTATGGACGACAGGATTTTGAAGCAAGAGAATTGTACACCCGTGAAGAAATATACAGAACCGATTTAAGTGAAGTTGTTTTAAGAATGGCTGAACTTGGAATTACAGATTTTTATAATTTTGACTTTATAGCAAGTCCAGGAAAAGAAGGAATTATTGGTGCAGTAGATACCTTAAATATGCTAGGTGCCCTTGATGAAGATAACTGTCTGTCTACAATCGGAAAAATAATGGTAAAATTCCCTCTTGAACCTAGAATTTCCCGTATTATAGTAGAAGCAATTATGCGTTATCCTGACGTAATTGATAAAGCCGTAGTAGCAGCATCATTTCTTTCAACTAATTCACCATTTGTACTTCCACCTAATGAAGAAATGGAAGCCAGAAAAGCTCATCACCGTTTTAGAGATATACAGGGAGATTTTGTAACCTATCTGAATATTTTTAATGCCTATAAGCAGTCTGATAACAGAGAAAAATTCTGTAAAAAAAATTATCTTGATGAACGGGTTATGGCAGAAATAGATAATATAAATTATCAGCTTACCGAAATCGTAGGTGACCACATGGGTATTCCAGTAGTATCTGGTAAAGGTTCCATTCAGGACTATTTATGTTGTGTGGCATCAGGAATGATTCAGTTTGTCTGTGTAAGAAGAGGAAGAGAATCATACCGTTCTTTAACTGCCGATCATATCTGCATTCATCCAGGAAGTGTTATGTTCCGACAGGATCCTGTTTATATTGTTGCAGGTGAAATTGTCAGAACTTCCAGGATTTTTGCCATGAGCGTTTCACCTTTAACTAAAACAATGCTGGATCAGATAAATCCAGATTTATCTGAACGCCTTAATGCATGTAAAAAGGCAGAATCTAAGTTGTTTACAGATGTTGTTCCCGTTCAGAAAAAAGAAAAGAAAGATAACAAAAAAGCAGATAAATTCCTTAAAACCGCAAAAACTCAGGAATCTATTCCAGAAAATTATTTATCTATAGGAAATGAACTGTTTGAAACAACAAAAATAAAAGGTAAAAAAACAGCACTCCTTCCTTTAGACAAATTCATACAGGCACTTTCTCAGGAAAAAGATGAAAAAAAATTATCTGTATGTGGAAATTTAAAAGGAAGAATTGTGACTTCAAATCATGGCATGCTTCTTGACGGAGAAAAACTAAGTACAATTATTGAAGCGGCAAAAAATTTGAACCTTGCTCCGATTTCTGAAAAAGAATGGAACAGAAAACTAAATGCCAATATAAATGATCCATTTGGAAAAGAACAGATTTTAAATTCTCTTGATATTATTTTAAGAACTGCCATCTCCAAACAGAAAAACAAAGAATACGGATTTATTACCTTATACACAGATGGTAACGGAACCTACTGGTTCAAGACTTCTAGAGGATACTCAACAGCATTGACAGAAAGCCATTCCAGTCTTGAAACCCTCATAGAAGAAAATATAGAATATTCTAAAGACGAAGAGGATAAAATCAACACTGCCCTTCGTCTTGTAAATAAACTTTATAATTAGACTATTCAGATTTTTCTTGGGATTTTACTTCAGAAACTGATTGAGAACTATCTTTTTCTGAAGTATTTTTTTTATCTTTATCAGAATCATCTTCATCCTCTATATTCAGCATCTTTTTTATTCTGTTTTTTACACCATTATTTGCTTTTTTATTAGCAGCAATTTCTCTCATTTTTGGCTCAACTTCCTTGAACTTGAAGTTTTTATACATATCAAGTCCTAATGAAATTGTTGTTGCATCAGTAGAAGATAGATAAAGTTCACAAATATCTTTGAATTCAGCTTTAGAATTTTTTGCCAGTTCTTTTCCAATAGAATATCTAAGATTTTTCTTTTTATCATCTTTTACACACTCTTCAGCAAGAGCAAGTATTTCCTTTTCGCCAACATGTTTTTCTTTAAGCAGAACTTCTACAATTTTCTGCTTAGTTCCATCTCCCACTTTTTTATCTTCCAGTTGGGAAATCAGATATTCATTACCTTCTTTTGTATTTAAGGCAGCAATTACTTCAATACAGTTATTTTTAATAAGTTTTTCACTGTCATTTTTAGCCCTATAAATTAAAAATGGCATAGAATCTTCCAGTTCCATACTCTGACATGCTTTTATTGCTTCCTGCCTTACTTTCCAATGTTCATCCCTGACAGCCTGAATAATTGTATTACATGCAGTTTCATTTTCAGGAAAATTTGTAAGTCCTTTTACAACATACTGTCTGAAATTAGGATCTGTCGAAGAATAATTCCTTACAAGAATTTTTACACTTTCTTCTTTTTTCATTAAACCAATAGCTTCAGCTGCATACATCCTGACAAAAGTATTTTCATCATCATCTTCAAGAATTTCAACAATTTTATCCCAGGTTTCAACAGCCTGCATTTTTCCTAAAGTTCGCATGAGAGTCTGGCGTTGAGCAACACTAAAATCTTCACGATCAAGATATTCTGAAAGATAAACCGCCTCTTGTGCACCACCTATTTCTCCGATTGTTGCCAATGCATCATTAAAATAATCTTCGTTTTCACTTTCAATAAGAGTTAAAACAGCAGGAACAGCACAGGTTGTATGAGTTGTCTGAATATATTTAAAAGCAGCAGAAACAACTTCTTTTTTTTCATCATAAGGATCATTTAATAATTCAACTGCAAAATCTTCGAGACAAGGATCTTCAAGTTTTGTAAAATATTTAAGAACTTTTTCTTTAATAGTAGAATTTTCCGTAACTTGAAATAAATCATATATATCATCAACAAATCTAGGATCCTCATTGCTGATTAAATCATCGAGTAAAGTTGAAATTTCGGAAGGAAGTCCATACAACAAAGTATTTTTATTATTTTCAACAACATCTTCAGTTTCATCTTTTGATGCAGCAGCCTTTATTTTTTCTTCATCAGGCTTTTTAGGACGTTTTGCCTCAGGAACTTCTGCAAGTCCCCCATGAGTTACAACTTCCACTTTTTCAGGATTTGCGCTATTTTCTTCCTGTGCATACAATCCGTTCAAACATAGGATAAAACTAAAAATAATAATAAAAAACTTCTTTACAGATGACATTGTAATTAAACTCCTAATAAAAAGTTTGCAACGCAAACTTCAGGTAAAATAAAGCCGCGCTATTTTAGCGGTTTTATCACACCCCTTTAAAAACTCCGCGTTAGCGGCGAGCCAGGATGGCGAGTATCCAAGTTTATGAAGTGCAGAGCACGAAATACGTCGAGTCAAGGCACGCGTACGCTTAAAACCTTGACTTCGTCGTTTTTAGGGTTTGTAATAAATCCTAAATAAACTTGGTGATAAAAATTACACGGACGTAATTTTTATCACACCCCTTTATGGAATCTTTCAAGGAAATCTTTTCTATACTGTTCAAATCTATCTTCATCAATTGCAACACGAATTTCTTTAAGCATTTCGTTTAAAAAATAAAGATTGTGATAAGAAGCCAAAATAGAACTTAAGATTTCCTGTTCCTTAAAAAGATGACGCAGATAAGCTTTTGAATAAGTTCTGCAAACTTTACAAGTACACTCTTTATCAACAGGTTCAAAATTATGAGTCCAGCGTTCCTGTTTAATAGACAGCATTCCCTCCCTTGTAAAATATGAACCGTTACGAGCGTTACGAGTTGGCAAAACACAGTCAAACATATCTATACCAGCTTGAACAGCATCAAGAATATACTCAGGAGTACCAATTCCCATTACATACTTTGGTTTATCTTCAGGAAGATATTTTACAGTATGATTCAAAAAGTATGTAAACTGTTCGCTTGTCTCTCCCACACTAAGTCCACCAATAGCAATACCAGGCATATCTTTTGAAGCAACAAATTCTGCACTCTGCTGACGCAGATCTTCAAAAAAATTCCCCTGAACAATTGGAAAAAGTAAGCCTTCATAACCATTTTCACGCTGTTTTTCCCATTCTGCTTTAGCCCTATCAAGCCAATCTGAAGTAATTTTCAAAGCTTTTTCAGCTTCCTTACGAGGTACACCAGCTCCAGTACAAACATCCAGCTGCATCTGAATATCTGAATTAAATTTAGTCTGAGTCTGAACTACATTCTCTGGAGTAAACATGTGGTAACTTCCGTCAACATGACTTTGAAAACGAACTCCTTCATCAGTAATTTTTCTTAATTTTGAAAGACTGAATACCTGAAATCCACCAGAATCTGTTAAAAAGTTTTTTTTCCACTGTGAAAAACCATGTAATCCGCCAGCTTCATTAATCAAATCTGGACCTGGACGTAAAAAAAGGTGATATGTATTAGCCAGAATAATGTCAAAATCAATTTCTTCCAGAAAATCTTTAGGCATAGCTTTTACAGTTGCATTTGTACCTACAGGCATAAAAACAGGAGTTCGTACATCCCCGTGAGGAAGATGTAATGTACCAGTTCTGGCCTTACCATCAGAAGATTTGTGTTTAATATCAAAATATTTTAATACTGTGCTCATATTTTTCTCCAAAATATTAATAAAATTTAAGTTCTGGAATACTTAATCAAGATTCCGCTGACAATCGTAAAGAAGATTACCGGAAACCAGGCACCTGAAAAAGCAGAAATATATCCATGCTTTGCAAGAACCATAGTAACCATCATCATAACATAAAACAAAACTGCTGAACTGATACAAGATGCAAGACTTATTAGAAGAACGTTTTTCTTTGTTTTACCAGTCAACCCTACAGATAGAATAACAACTATAAAAACAATCCATGGGAATGAAAATTTCTTGTAATATTCAGAAAGTTGTTCCTGATAAGGCAATCCAGCTTTCTTAAGATGATTGATATGAACTTTAGCATCAGTTGTATTTACAGACTGAATATCTACTACAGTTTTTCGGAAAATTTCATAAGATTCTGTAAGAAGATCTAAATATTTAGATTCAAGTGGATGCAGAATAATAGAATTTCCATCAGGAATATATTCTTTAGCACCACTTAAATTCCACTTCTGCAACTCTTCACTCCAGGATGCACTATTAGCATAAATTATTGCATCAAGTTTTTTTTCATCATTTCTGAAAATTATATATAATCCTTGAAGTCTTTTTGTCTGCTCATTATATCGTTTTGCTTTATAAACAATTTTTCCGTTATCAGAAAGAACAATTACATCTGAGTTATTTTTTGAAACAGAATTTCCTAAAAGTTCATTCTGAAGTTCAACTTTTTTTTCATAAGTCTGAACAACAACTTTATTCTCAAAAATAAATAAACCTAAAGAAAAAAATGCCGCAAGAAAAAGTAAAGGTGATGTAAATCTAAAAAGAGAAACACCTGAGGCAAATAAAGCTTCCAGTTCATTATGTGCATACATATCACTTAAAGTGTAAGAAGTAGAAAAAAGAATTCCAACTGGAATTGCATACCATAAAGTCTTAGGTGTGTAATATACCATTACTTGAATAATATCTTTTACAGAACATTCATTCTGAAGATAAACAGCAATATGCATAAACAGATCAACAAGATTCAGTACAAGAGAGAAAAAAATTGTTGCGCCAATAAAAAGCGGAAATACTTTCTTATATAAATAACCGATAAGCTTCATTTTCTAATTAACACTATAAAGAATAAAATTCCAAAAAATCCTATTACAAAATTTGGTACCCATATACATAGAAAAGGATCAAGTCCTAATTTCTGTACAAAAAGTTGTCCTGTAATCTGCATTGCCCAATATAAAACACAAATTACAATTCCAACAAATAATCCTATAGTCTGTCCATTGTGCTTACCAAATAAAAATGCTATTGCAAAAGCTAAGAATGCAAAAAAGATTGATCCAAATGGCAAAGCAAATTTCTTGTGAAATTCCAGAAGCCATAATTTAATTCTATTATTTTCTTTTACAGGCACATTGGAATTCTTTATCATTTCCTTAATATGCTTTCCAACATCCACTGTAGTCATTTCTCGTGCAGAACGACTGTTTCTTCCCATAATAGTAGAATCAAAAACATTAAAAGAAGCTTCTTCACAATTCATAACCTGATAATCTGAATGATTTTTGCTATCAAACGAAAGAATATTAGCATCAGTCATATTAAGAGTCATCAAAACCCCCTCAGTATCAGAACTTCCCAAAATTGATTTTCCAGCAATTATCAGTTTATCTTCAGAATTAGATGAATCAAAAAGAATGATATCTGAAACAGCTCTGTCTGAAACATCTCCCATAACAATATAAGAATGATCAAGTTGTTTTACACTATTAGATTCAAGTTCAACAGTTGGTGTAGAATGCATAATCTCTCTTAACAGTTTATTATATTTTATTGTACTTAATGGCAAAAGATAATCATTAACCACAAAGGAACCAATTGAAATAAATAAACCAAGAATCATTACAGGTCTAAGAATTCTGAAAAATGAAAATCCAGAGGCTCTGAAAATCAAAATTTCATTGTTACTCATCATGCCGCCAAGACTCATTAAAAAACCAACCAAAGTGGCAAAAGGGGCAGACTGTGCAATAATCATAGGAAGACTGTACCACATGATTCTTACCACATCTTTAAAAGGCGCAGATTTTGCAAGCAGATCTTCTACAGTAAGAAGAATTTGATTTACAAAGAAAATCATGAAAAAGAATAAAAAGGATACCAGAAAATATAGAAATAAATCTTTAAGCAGATATTTAATTAAAACATGATTTTTTAGTTCTGTACGTTTCAAAGCTAATGCATCAAAACGTACAGAAAATCTTCTGAGACCTTTTTTTATATCCTGAAATGTACAAAGAATTAAATTTGGTAAATCCATTTAAACGCCAGTAGATCCAAATCCACCAGTTCCTCTTTCTGTTTCAGATAAAGAATCTGTAATTTCAAAACCAGCTTGAATTACAGGAGCAATTACCATTTGAGCAATACGTTCTTTATCATTTACAACAAAATCTTTATTACCAAGATTTATAAGAATAACTTTTATTTCACCACGATAATCGCTGTCAATTGTACCTGGAGTATTCAATACTGTTATTCCATTTTTTGCAGCCAAACCTGAACGAGGACGAACCTGAACTTCATAACCTTCAGGAATTTCAAAAAAAAGCCCAGTTGGAATCATAGCAGTTTTTCCAATTCCAATTGTCACAGGAGCACTTAAATG